>NZ_JAOZYC010000126.1:0-246 GCF_035798155.1 Streptomyces endophyticus
GGGAAGCGATTGAGTTCAGTATTTCACACGAAGCAAAATCAGTTCGGGTTTCATCTGACGAAATATCATTGGGGAGTTAGTCGAGTTACCTTGGTTGAGGCCCAGCTCTTCACGGGGTTGAAGTCTTGGTCAAGGAACTTGGCAACTGGTCTCAATTTATGAGTCAGGTCCGGGTGCACTTTTGCTTTTTTGTTGTTGTGGGTCAATATGAGTTCACAAAGCGGTAAGCGTCTAGAGAGAAAGGTG
>NZ_JAOZYC010000127.1:0-93472 GCF_035798155.1 Streptomyces endophyticus
TTGCCGCCGTCGACGACGATGTCGCCCTCGGAGAGCAGGTCACCGAGCTCGTCGACGGTCGACTGGGTCGCGGCACCAGCCGGCACCATCACCCACACCACACGCGGGCCCTTGAGCTTGCCCACAAGCTCCTCGAGGCTGTGGACGTCCGCGAGGTCCGGGTTGCGGTCGTAGCCGAAGACGGTGTGGCCCGCGCGGCGGATGCGCTCGCGCATGTTGCCGCCCATCTTGCCGAGGCCGACGAGACCGAGCTCCATCAGTGGTTCCTTACGTTGCGACGAGGCGTGAGGTGGTGCGGGGGCGGTACGAGAGCACGCGCGCGTGGCGTCTCGTACCTGCGTCCGAGCCTAAACCCGGACGCTCCCGCACACCTGTGGGCATAGTCGCTCGGGCGAACCCGGGCGGCCTGCCCCTCAAGCTCCTCAGCCGGAGAGCCGCACCGGCATGATCAGGTACTTGTACGCGTCGTCCGCCTCGGCGTCCACGGCCGGCTTGCCGGAGAGCAGCGCGGGCTTGGTGGACGTCGTGAACGACAGCTGGGCGACCGGGGAGTCGATCGCGCTCAGGCCGTCCAGCAGGAAGGTCGGGTTGAAGGCGATCGAGATGTCGTCGCCGTCCAGGTTGGCGTCGACCCTTTCCACAGCCTGTGCGTCGTCGCTGGAGCCGGCCTCCAGGATGAGCACGCCCTGCTCGAAGCTGAGCCGCACCGGGGTGTTGCGCTCGGCGACGAGGGCCACGCGCTTGACGGCCTCCACGAAGGGGGCGGTCTCGATGACGGCCACGGAGTTGAACTCCGTCGGGAACAGCGTGCGGTACTTCGGCAGGTCGCCCTCGAGAAGGCGGGTCGTGGTGCGGCGGCCCGCGCCCTCGAAGCCGATGAGGCCCTCGCCCGCACCGGAACCGGCGAGCGCCAGCGTGACCGTGTCACCGCTCGTGAGCGCCTTGGCGGTGTCCAGGAGCGTCTTGGCGGGCACCAGGGCGACCGCGGAGGCCTCCGGGTCCTCCGGCTTCCACAGGAACTCGCGGACGGCGAAGCGGTAGCGGTCGGTGGACGCCAGCGTCACCGTGTCGCCCTCGATCTCGATGCGCACACCGGTGAGGACGGGCAGCGTGTCGTCACGGCCGGCCGCGATGGCCACCTGGGAAGCGGCGGCCGCGAAGACCTCACCCGGGACGGTGCCCGTGGCGGTCGGCATCTGCGGCAGCGCCGGGTACTCCTCCACAGGAAGCGTGTGGAGTGTGAATCGCGAGGAACCGCAGACAACGGTCGCTCGTACACCGTCTGTGGAGATCTCCACCGGACGGTTGGGCAGAGCACGGCAGATGTCGGCGAGCAGGCGACCGGAGACGAGCACCGTGCCCTCCTCGTCGATCTCCGCGTCCACCGATACGCGTGCCGAGACTTCGTAGTCGAAGCTCGACAGGCTGAGTGCGCCCTCCTCGGCCTTCAGCAGAAGGCCCGCGAGGACGGGCGCAGGCGGTCGTGCCGGGAGGCTGCGAGCCGCCCAGGCCACTGCCTCCGCGAGTACGTCGCGTTCCACCCGGATCTTCACCGTAAGCCGCCTCCTGCTGTTGCTGGCTGCTCTCGCCCTGCTTGGTCTTCGGTCTGCCGTCTGCATCGGCAGACGTGGTGTCGCTCGGCCCACTGACGGGGAGGACACCGGGGACCAGTCTGACGCACGGCACTGACAGTCGTTGCCCGCCTCGGTCAAGTCACGCCGAACCGAGGTCGAGGTGCTGGAAGCGAGTTGTGCACAGCCCCGTCTTCGAAACGAATTCTCAGCTCTTACTAGTTGGACGTAGTAGTAGGGGCTGTGGAAAGCGTGGATAACCTCTAAATCGCAGGTCAGAGGCGGTTTTTTGTCCACCGAGGCTGTGGGCGGAGGCGGTGGACAACCGGCTCTCGCTGTGGACGGCGGAAAGTTCTGCACACTCGATGCACAGCCTTGGGCGACTTCTCCCCAACGCCGTCCCCAGCTTTACCCCGGTTCTCCCCAGCCCAACCGACCACCTTGGTGTGACGCCTTTCACTCGCGGAGGTGAGATGGCGCGTCGCGTTGCCGAACAGTGGACAGCCGTGTGGAGAAGCTCTTGATCGCTGTGCACAACAGCCGCGAGCCTGTGGGTTGCCGGTGGACAACGTCATGCACAGCCTGTGGAGAAAAAATCTGTCCACAGTCTGTGGAGATCACTTTTCCACGAATCCACAGGCCTCTGACCTGGCTTGATGTCCTGTCACCCGGGGGCGCTGTGGATGCAGTCTGGACAACTTTCCAGTCCCCAGGGTGTGGACCGCAAAAACCCGGCAGATCTGTGGAGAACACCCGTAACGCGGCGGGGAATCGAACACCGGCCGAGCGCACGGTGACCTTGGACCGGTGGACGGCTCGACGGCAAGCCCGTCCGCAGGCACGAAAAAGGGCGCTCCGGGAGTCGTTCCCGAAGCGCCCTGCGGGTCGTAACCGGTCTGCTGTCAGCCGTTCTTGATGCGGTTGGTGAGCTCGGTGACCTGGTTGTAGATGGAGCGCCGCTCGGCCATCAGCGCGCGGATCTTGCGGTCCGCGTGCATCACGGTCGTGTGGTCGCGGCCGCCGAACTGAGCGCCGATCTTCGGCAGCGAGAGGTCGGTCAGCTCGCGGCACAGGTACATCGCGATCTGCCGGGCCGTCACCAGGACGCGGCTGCGCGAGGATCCGCAGAGATCCTCCACGGTGAGCCCGAAGTAGTCCGCGGTCGCCGCCATGATGGCCGGAGCCGTGATCTCGGGAGCGGCGTCCTCGCCACCGGGGATCAGGTCCTTGAGGACGATCTCAGTCAGCCCCAGGTCCACAGGCTGTCGATTGAGCGACGCGAACGCCGTGACGCGGATCAACGCCCCTTCCAGCTCACGGATGTTGCGCGAGATGCGGGACGCGATGAACTCGAGCACTTCCGGAGGCGCGTTGAGCTGCTCCTGCACCGCCTTCTTACGAAGGATGGCGATACGGGTCTCCAGCTCCGGTGGCTGGACGTCCGTGATCAGGCCCCACTCGAACCGGTTGCGCAGCCGGTCCTCCAGGGTCACCAGCTGCTTGGGCGGCCGGTCACTGGAGAGCACGATCTGCTTGTTCGCGTTGTGGAGCGTGTTGAAGGTGTGGAAGAACTCCTCCTGCGTCGACTCCTTGTCCGCGAGGAACTGGATGTCGTCGACAAGAAGGATGTCCATCTCGCGGTACCGCTTGCGGAAGGAGTCGCCCTTGCCGTCACGGATCGAGTTGATGAACTCGTTGGTGAACTCCTCCGAGCTCACGTACCGCACACGCGTGCCCGGGTAGAGGCTGCGCGCGTAGTGCCCGATGGCGTGCAGAAGGTGCGTCTTGCCGAGGCCCGACTCCCCATAGATGAACAGGGGGTTGTACGCCTTGGCCGGCGCTTCGGCGACGGCGACCGCGGCCGCGTGTGCGAAGCGGTTCGACGCGCCGATGACGAACGTGTCGAAAAGGTACTTGGGGTTCAGACGTGCCGTCGGCTCACCAGGGCGGGTCGCCGGCGCGGGCTGGGCCGCCAGGGGGCCGGGCGCCCCACTGGGCACGCCACGACCGCCAGGGCCGTGCCCACCGTCCTGGTTCGGACGGCCGCCCATCCCCGGCTTGCCGGGCTCACGCCGCTGCTGCCGCTCGCGCGAAGGCTCGTAGGAACCGCGCTCCTCATAGGACGACCGCTCTTCATATGAAGAGCGGTCCTTGTAGGAACGGTCTTCATAAGGTCGCTCTTCGTAAGAAGAGCGGTCCTCGTAGGAGGAACGGTCCTCATACGAGGGGCGACCGTCCCCCTTCTGCTCGTACGGAGGGCGCTCCTGCTGCTGGTCGTAGCGACCGCGCTCCGGCTCGTACGGCTGCTGTTGGTCGTAGGGCGACCGCTCCTGCTGCCGGTAGTCGTGCTGCGGCTGCTGTGTGGGCGTCGCGTACGGGTCCCGCTCCGGGAAACCGAGCCGGGGCTGCTGCCAGTTGTACTCGTCCTGCTGCGGACGCGGCCAGGCGCCCGGCTCGGGGCGCTGGTAGTCCGGGTAGGCGGGACGGGCGGTCGGGAGCTGGTCGGGCCGGGGCGCCTGGGGCTGTTCGGCCCGCGGGCCCTGGCCGTGCTCGTCGGCGCCGCGGCGCTCGTAGCCCTCGTAGGTCTCCCGGTTCTCGTACGTCTCCCGGTTGTCGAACGCGTCGCGCGGCTGGCCGGGAGACGGCTGCGGCTCGGGGGCCTCGTAGCGGTGCTGCGGGGCCGGCGGGGGCGTGGGGGCGGGCGGCTCGCCCATGGAGTCGTCGACGGTGATCGCGATCCGGATGGGGCGGCCGCACTCGCGGCTGAGGGTCTCGCTGACGACCGGGGCCAGTCGGCCCTCGAGTACGCCCTTGGCGAATTCGTTCGGAACGGCGAGGAGCGCGGTGTC
This sequence comes from Streptomyces endophyticus, assembly GCF_035798155.1. Classification (NCBI taxonomy): domain Bacteria; kingdom Bacillati; phylum Actinomycetota; class Actinomycetes; order Kitasatosporales; family Streptomycetaceae; genus Streptomyces; species Streptomyces endophyticus. Next base: position 4,421 of record NZ_JAOZYC010000127.1, read on the forward strand.
GGCGACGAGTGCCAACGGCTGACAGCGCCGGATCCAGTGCTCGTCCTTCGTCTCGACGCCCTGCCCGCGGTCTTCCCCGAGGAGTTGCTCCAGAACTCGTGGCCACACTGCGGCAAGATCGGCAGGTACGTCAGCCACAGGGCACGCTCTCTCGCTGGTCCCACGAACGTGTGATTCCTGGGACGGATCGGGAAGAAAATCGGGTGGGGCGGTGAGAAGGGAACGAATCGGAGTTCAGCCACGGTAGTCAGCGCGACCGCTGCGGTTCAAGTTGTTGTCCCCAGCCTGTGGACAGTGTCCCTCGCATGACGTCGGTTTGACCGGATGGCGTAGCCGCGCGTACCGTGACCAGGTCGAGTTGTCGATGGCTGCTGCCGCCTGCCTCCGATGGGCAAGGTCACGATCCACAGTTCTTGCGGACCGTGTAGCGGTGCACTCGGGCGTATTCGCGAGCTACTCGTGGGCGCACGGTGACAGCCAGACGATGTCCCGCCACCACACGTTTTTCAGGAGCCCCCGAGTGAGCAAGCGCACCTTCCAGCCGAACAACCGTCGTCGTGCCAAGACCCACGGCTTCCGCCTTCGCATGCGGACCCGCGCCGGTCGTGCGATTCTCGCCAACCGTCGTGGCAAGGGTCGCGCCAGCCTGTCCGCCTGATCTCGTAATCAGGTTATGACGTGCTGCCTACCGAGTATCGGCTGAGGCGGCGCGAAGATTTCGCGACCGCGGTACGCCGGGGACGTCGGGCCGGACGCCCGCTTCTCGTCGTTCACCTACGTAGCGGTTCAACGGACCCGCACGCGCCCAGGGAGACTCTCTCCCCGCCGCGTGCGGGTTTCGTCGTGAGCAAGGCAGTGGGTGGCGCCGTCGTACGGAACGCGGTGAAGCGCAGGCTTCGGCACCTCATGCGCGACCGGGTGGCTTTGTTGCCCCCAGGTAGCCTGGTAGTCGTACGCGCGTTGCCCGGAGCGGGCGACGCTACCCACGCACAGCTGGCCCAAGACCTGGATGCCGCCCTACAGCGGCTGCTGGGAGGGGGCGCGCGATGAAGTACCCACTGCTCGCCTTGATCAAGATCTATCAGTGGACCATCAGTCCATTGCTGGGTCCGGTGTGCAAGTACTACCCGTCGTGCTCCCACTATGGCTTCACGGCCATCGACCGGCACGGGGCAATCAAGGGAACAGCGCTTACCGCCTGGCGGATCCTTCGGTGCAATCCGTGGTCGCTGGGCGGCGTCGACTATGTTCCGCCACGCAAGCGTCCGCGCTGGCACGAGATGCTGCGCGAGGCATGGCGCGGGGACAAAAAAACGGCCCCCGCCGTTGAGGGCGACAGCCCCTCTGCACAGGACAATAAGTCCGGAGCGACTTCGCCCAACGCCCAAGGAGCCTGATCAGGGACATGATTTCCGATATCGTCAACGCTGTATCAGGCGTTTTCGCGTTCCTCACGACCCCGGTGTCGTGGGTCATCGTCCAGTTCCACACGGTCTACGGGGCGATCTTCGGCCCTGATACCGGCTGGGCCTGGGGCCTGTCGATCGTGTCCCTGGTGGTCCTGATCCGGATCTGCCTGATCCCGCTCTTCGTGAAGCAGATCAAGTCGACCCGGAACATGCAGCTGCTCCAGCCTCAGATGAAGGCGATCCAGGAGCGCTACAAGAACGACAAGCAGCGTCAGTCCGAAGAGATGATGAAGCTGTACAAGGAGACGGGTACCAACCCGCTCTCCTCGTGCCTTCCGATTCTCGTGCAGTCGCCGTTCTTCTTCGCCCTGTACCACGTGCTCGCGGCCATCGCCGAGGGCAACACCATCGGCGTGATCAACCAGTCGCTCCTGGACAGCGCCCAGAAGGCGCACATCTTCGGTGCCCCGCTGGCCGCCAAGTTCACGGACAGCGCCTCCGAGGTCCAGGCCATGGGCGCCTCGCTGACCGACGTCCGCGTGGTCACCGCGATCATGATCATCATGATGTCGGCGTCGCAGTTCTACACGCAGCGCCAGCTCATGACGAAGAACGTCGACCTGACGGTGAAGACGCCGTTCATGCAGCAGCAGAAGATGCTGATGTACGTCTTCCCGCTGATCTTCCTCTTCATGGGCATCAACTTCCCCGTCGGTGTCCTCGTCTACTGGCTGACCACCAACGTGTGGACCATGTGCCAGCAGATGTACGTGATCAACCGGAACCCCACGCCGGGTTCCAAGGCTCAGGCCAAGATGCTCGAGGGCCTGCAGAAGCACGTCGTCGAGCACAGCGCCACGAGGAACAAGCGCGAGCGGAACATCGTCAAGGCGATCGTTGCCAAGGGCCGCGACCGCAACGATTACGAGCGCAAGTTCATCAATGGGCTGAGCAAGGCCGGCCTCGCGGCTCAGACCGACGGCACCGTGGCCAAGGGCTCCGCGGCCGCGGAGGAACTGGACGAGGACGGCCTGCCGAAGGGTGCGAAGCGCCAGCAGCCCAAGCGCCAGTCCAAGTCGCAGCGCCAGTCCGGTGGCTCGACAGCCCAGGGCTCGGACAAGGACGACTCCCCCTCCTCGGAGAAGACCTCGCTGGAGAAGGAGGACGAGCCGCAGGACGCGAAGCCGCAGTCCAAGGCCAAGCAGTCCGGTGGCGCCAAGCCCGCGGGCGGCTCACAGCAGCGCAGCAAGGCCAAGTCCGGGCAGCGCAAGGGTGGCCCGCAGCGGCCGAAGTCCCCGTCCAAGAAGTAAGACCTCGACGTAAGACGTTGGCGCAAGCCTTGACGCAAGAAGGAGCCCATCCCGTGACGGAAGGCACCACCGCCGCTGCTGAGGGTGGCGACACCCTGACCCGCCTCGAGCAGGAGGGTGAGATCGCCGCGGATTACCTCGAGGGTCTGCTGGACATCGCTGACCTCGACGGCGACATCGACATGGACGTCGAAGCCGACCGGGCCGCCGTGTCCATCGTCAGCGATGTGAGCAGCCGCGATCTGCAGAAGCTGGTCGGTCGCGACGGAGAGGTCCTCGAGGCGCTCCAGGAGCTGACCCGCCTCGCGGTGCACCGGGAAACCGGGGACCGCAGCCGCCTGATGCTGGACATCGCCGGCTACCGCGCAAAGAAGCGCGCCGAGCTCACCGAGCAGGGCGCCAAGGCCGCGGCCGAGGTGAAGAACACCGGTGAGCCGGTCAAGATGAATCCGATGACGCCCTTCGAGCGCAAGGTCGTGCACGACGCCATCAAGGCGGCCGGCCTGCGCAGTGAGTCCGAGGGCGAGGAGCCGCAGCGCTTCGTCGTCGTGCTTCCTGCCTGAGCGGCAGCACGTCGCCTTCCGGCCCCGTCTGTTTCGCAGGCGGGGCCGATCTTTGTCAGCCTGTTAGTCAGCCACTTACTGCGGTAGAGCGGTACGGAAGGACGGTCCCCGTGACGGAGGCAGCAGAACTCCCCCCGGCCCCGGAGCAGGCCCGGGTGGTATTCGGCGAGCGCTTCGCGGACGCGGTCCGGTACGCGGAGCTTCTCGCTGACGCGGGAGTGCAGCGCGGCCTCATCGGCCCGCGCGAGGTGCCGCGTCTGTGGGAGCGGCACATCCTGAACTGCGCCGTGCTCTCTGAGGTGGTCCCCGAAGGCGTCACCGTGTGCGACGTCGGTTCGGGTGCGGGTCTACCGGGGATTCCGCTCGCCCTGGTCCGCCCGGACCTGAAGATCACTCTGCTGGAGCCGTTGCTCCGTCGTACGACCTTCCTGACCGAGGTCGTAGAACTGCTCGGGCTCGACCATGTGACCGTGGTGCGGGGACGGGCCGAAGAGGTCCTTGGCACGTTGACGCCCGTCCATGTCGTCACCGCTCGCGCCGTGGCTCCGCTGGACCGGCTGGCCGCGTGGGGCGTCCCGCTGCTCCGGCCGTACGGGGAGATGCTGGCGCTCAAGGGCGACACGGCCGAGGAAGAGCTGAAGAGCGCGGCTTCCGCCCTGAGCAAGCTCGGCGCGGTGGAAACGTCGGTCCTGCATGTCGGCGAGGGCATGGTGGATCCCCTGTCCACCGTCGTGCGCGTAGAGGTCGGGGAGAGCCCCGGCGGCGTGCGTTTCGCGGCGAAGCGCGCCAAGGCGGCCCGCACGGGGCGTGCCCGGCGCAGGCGCTGACGCACCCGCAGTACTGCACAAAAGCTGTCAAACGTACGCATCTCGGGGTGTCGCGCGGGAGCGCGTCGTGCTGCGGTGCATCGTGTTTCACGTGAAACGTCGCTCACTGCTGCAGGGCATCATCAGTCGCGGCCGCGCGGCGGCTGCTCCCCGCGACCAAAAACCCCTCGGATCCCTCGATACGGACACGGAGTTGTCCACAGAGGGGGATTCGTCCACAGAAGCACGGGCCTCGCTGGTTCTTGACCCCGAAGGCATGGGAGGCTCTGTTCATTGTGAGCCTGAAGTCGAGGAGAGTGAATCCTTGCGGTCCGACGCCAACATCGCGGGACCGATGACCGACCCGGTCCCCGGTCCCCGTACCGAATCGGCGGGGGAAGATGTTTCACGTGAAACACCGCCCCCGATGGACGACACACCCATCGGTCGCGCTGCCCAACTGGCAGTAGAAGCTCTTGGCCGTGCGGGCGAGGGCCTGCCACGTCCCGAGCAGACCCGCGTCATGGTGGTGGCCAACCAGAAGGGCGGGGTCGGTAAAACCACGACAACGGTCAACCTTGCCGCCTCACTTGCGCTGCACGGCGCACGTGTCCTGGTGGTGGACCTGGACCCACAGGGCAACGCCTCCACGGCTCTGGGCGTCGACCACCATTCGGAAGTGCCCTCCGTTTACGACGTGTTGGTCGACAGTAGGCCGCTCTCCGAAGTCGTCCAGCCCGTCCCTGACGTGGAAGGCCTCTTCTGCGCCCCGGCCACCATCGATCTCGCCGGTGCGGAGATCGAGCTGGTCTCTCTGGTCGCGCGGGAGAGTCGACTGCAGCGCGCCATCCAGGCGTACGAGCAGCCGCTGGACTACATCCTCATCGACTGCCCACCGTCGCTCGGGCTCCTGACGATCAACGCCATGGTTGCCGGTGCGGAGGTACTGATCCCGATCCAGTGCGAGTACTACGCACTGGAGGGCCTCGGACAGCTGCTGCGGAACGTGGACCTCGTGCGTGGGCACCTCAACCCCGCCCTGCACGTGTCCACGATCCTGCTCACGATGTACGACGGACGCACTCGGCTGGCGTCCCAGGTCGCAGATGAAGTCCGTACTCACTTCGCTGGCGAGGTCCTTCGAACGAGCATTCCGCGCTCGGTGCGTATTTCGGAGGCCCCGAGTTATGGGCAGACCGTGTTGACCTACGATCCAGGGTCGAGTGGGGCACTCTCCTACCTCGAAGCGGCGCGAGAGATGGCGCTGCGCGGGGTCGGGATTCACTACGAGGCCCAGAACGCCCACACGGGCACTCAACTTGACCAGCAGAGTACGTCGGAGGGGATTCAGTGAGCGATCGACGGAGGGGACTTGGCCGAGGACTCGGCGCGCTGATCCCGGCTGCCCCCACACCCGAGAGGACGGGCCCGGCCACGCAGGCGGGAGGCGCGTCGGCGTCTCCTGCTTCGGTGCCGGTGCTGACGACCGAGCGTGGAGTGGCGGCCGCGAAGGTGGCTGCGCTGTCACAGCCGCCTGTTTCACGGGAAACCGAGGAGCTGGCGGCCGCGACAACCGAGGACTTCGAGCGTCCGGCGGGAGCGCATTTCGCCGAGCTGCCGATCGACGACATCACGCCCAACCCGCGCCAGCCGCGTGAGGTGTTCGACGAGGACGCTCTTGCCGAGCTCGTCACGTCCATCAAGGAAGTCGGCCTGCTGCAACCTGTCGTCGTACGACAGGTGGGGTCCGGCAACTACGAGCTCATCATGGGCGAGCGGCGTTGGAGGGCCTGCCGAGAGGCGGGGCTCGAGCGCATCCCGGCCATCGTGCGTGCCACGGACGACGAGAAGCTCCTCCTCGACGCGCTCCTTGAGAACCTGCACCGTGCACAGCTGAACCCGCTGGAAGAGGCTGCCGCCTACGACCAGTTGCTCAAGGACTTCAACTGCACGCACGATCAGCTGGCCGACCGGATCGGCCGGTCCCGCCCGCAGGTGTCCAACACGCTGCGGCTGCTGAAGCTTTCGCCGGCCGTCCAGCGCCGCGTGGCCGCAGGTGTGCTGTCGGCGGGGCACGCGCGAGCGCTGCTCTCCGTCGAGGACTCCGAGGAGCAGGACCGGCTGGCCCATCGCATCGTTGCCGAAGGGCTCTCGGTGCGGGCCGTCGAGGAGATCGTGACCCTCATGGGGTCGGGGCCCAAGAGCAACGCACGGGCCAAGGGGCCGCGGGCCGGTGCCCGGGTCTCCCCGGCGCTGAGCGATCTCGCCACGCGGCTCTCGGACCGCTTCGAGACGCGGGTGAAGGTCGACCTGGGGCAGAAGAAGGGCAAGATCGTCGTCGAATTCGCCTCGATGGACGACCTGTCGCGCATCCTCGGCTCCCTCGCGCCCGGCGAGGGGCCGGTGCTCCAGAACGGTCTTCCGGAGGAGACCGACGGCGACGAACAGGACTGACCACCGCCCTGTGGCGACCCGAGAGCGGGCCGTGTTCCGGCATGTACCGGAACACGGCCCGCTCTTTGCTTATCTACGGTATCGAGCGAATCCCATCGTGGTTACGATGCGACGAAAGAGCGCATCCACCCGGCGGCACCTCATACAGGAGGCGGGTCATGCGATCGGTGAGTCGCACCGGATTGATGACCGCAGGTCTCGGCCTGGGAGCGGTCGGCGGATTCGTCGGCAGCTTGCTCAGGGAACGGAGCGTTCTGACGGCCGCCCGCGCAGCGGCGGGCGAAGGAAGCGAGGAACTGCCTTCATGGGGCGTCGGCTCGTACCGCTCACGCTGGACAACCTCCCGGACCTCCCCAAGCGTTGCCGTTCGTGTGTCTTCTGGGAGCTGGACGCGGTCAGCGGCCAGGCCGCGGTAAAGGCGGGCACGCCCGAACTGGAGAAGGAAGCGTGGATCTCCGCCGTCCTGCTGGAGTGGGGCTCCTGCGGACGCGTCGTCTATGTGGATGACGTTCCGGTCGGCTTCGTGCTCTACGCGCCCCCCGCGTACGTCCCACGCGCCACTGCCTTCCCGACAAGCCCGGTGTCCCCCGACGCCGTTCAGCTCATGACGGCCTGGATCTCTCCCGACTATCAGGGGCAGGGCCTGGGCCGGGTCATCGTGCAGACCGTCGCGAAGGATCTGTTGCGCCGGGGCTTCAAGGCGATCGAGGCCTTTGGGGACGCCCAGTGGAAGGAACCCGCCTGTCTGCTTCCCGCGGACCATCTGTTGGCGGTTGGGTTCAAGACCGTGCGGCCCCACCCCTCGCATCCGCGGCTGCGCCTGGAACTGCGGACGACGCTGTCCTGGAAGGAAGACGTCGAGATGGCCCTGGACAGGCTTCTGGGAGCCGTGCAGAAGGAACCGGCACTCCGGCCGCTGTGACAGGAGATGGGCCCTTACAACGGAAACGGGCCGACCCCGATAGGGTCGGCCCGTTCGTGTTTCACGTGAAACAACGACCGCCGTCTGTAAGACGGCGCCGCATGATTACTCGGCGATGAAGTCCTCGAGGTCGCGCACGATGGCGGCCTTGGGCTTGGCACCGACGATGGTCTTGGCGACCTCGCCACCCTGGTACACGTTCAGGGTCGGGATCGACATGACGCCGTACTTGGCGGCCGTGCCCGGGTTCTCGTCGATGTTGAGCTTGACGACCTCGATCTTGTCACCGTGCTCGGCGGCGATGGCCTCGAGCGACGGCGCGATCTGGCGGCACGGGCCGCACCAAGCGGCCCAGAAGTCCACCAGGACGGGCTTGTCGCTCTTGAGGACGTCCTTCTCGAAGGTGTCGTCCGTGACGTTCTTCAGGTTGCCGGCCACAGCAGGCTCCTCATTTCTTGGGGGATTACGTGAGTGGGAGTTCAGTTCAGACGCTGGCGGTCTGGGTCTTCTCGGGCTCGGCGGCCTCGCCGTCGGCGAGCGAGGCCAGGAAGCGCTCGGCGTCGAGAGCGGCGGAGCAGCCGGTGCCGGCCGCCGTGATCGCCTGCCGGTACGTGTGGTCCACGACGTCGCCGGCGCCGAAGACGCCAGTGAGGTTCGTGCGCGTCGAGGGCGCCTCGACCTTCAGGTAGCCCTCGTCGTCGAGCTCGAGCTGCCCCTTGAACAGCTCCGTGCGCGGGTCGTGGCCGATCGCGATGAACAGACCGGTGACCGGCAGCTCGGAGGTCTCGCCCGTCTTCAGGTTGCGCAGCGTCAGGCCCTCGAGCTTCGGGTCGCCCTTGACCTCGGCGACCTCGCTGTCCCAGATGAACTTGATCTTCGGGTCGGCGAAGGCGCGCTCCTGCATCGCCTTCGAGGCGCGCAGGGTGTCGCGGCGGTGCACGATCGTCACGGAATTGGCGAAGCGCGAAAGGAAGGTGGCCTCCTCCATCGCGGTGTCGCCGCCGCCGATCACGGCGATGTCCTGGCCCTTGAAGAAGAAGCCGTCACAGGTTGCGCACCAGGAGACGCCGCGGCCGGAGAGCGCGTCCTCGTTCGGGAGGCCGAGCTTGCGGTGCTGGGAGCCGGTGGTGACGATGACGGCCTTCGCGCGGTGCACGGTGCCCGCGGTGTCCGTCACGGTCTTGATCTCGCCGCTCAGGTCGACGGCCACGATGTCGTCGGGGACGAGCTCGGCGCCGAAGCGCTCGGCCTGGCCGCGCATGTTGTCCATGAGCTCGGGGCCCATGATGCCGTCCTGGAAACCGGGGAAGTTCTCCACCTCGGTCGTGTTCATCAGTGCGCCACCAGCGGTGACGGCACCCTCGAACACGAGCGGCTTCAGCGACGCGCGCGCGGTGTAGAGCGCCGCCGTGTAGCCGGCGGGCCCGGAGCCGATGATGATCACGTTACGGACGTCGCTCACGGCTTGATTCCTCGTCTCTGCGGGACTGCTGCGTACTGCCAGGGGAGGCCATTGGGAGGACTCTCACCCCACCCAACGGATCCTACGGGGCATGCATTCCCGACGTGCCCGGCCACACCTAGCGAGTGCTCTTGAGCGCCCCGGAGCCGTGGTCGTAATCGTGCTTGTACAGCAGCGTGCCGGCTGAGGAGGAGGACGAGTCGACACAGGAGGAATCGACGACGAAGGCCGTGACCTGGTGGGCCGGATCCGTCTTGTGGGGCAGCACGACGAGGTAGGCCTTCTTCCCTTCGTACGTGCCTGTCTGCGCGGCGAGGGGGTCCTCGTTCCGGTGGGTTCCGAGCTGGATGCACGGGGGCACCGAGACGGCGCGTTTCTGCATCGGAGCCTTCGTCCCCTGCGTACTGGGCCCTGCATCTTCCGTACTGAGCGTCGAGGAGCCGAGCAGCGTCGTGACCTTCGTCTCCAGAGTGTCCTTGGCGAAGGTCGACGCGCCATGGCTCTTCCCCACGACCGGTGAGCCGCCCTCGTCGTTCTGGATGAAGAGGGCTCCTACACCGATCGCGGTGACCGTCAGGACGGCCCCGAGGACGGCACCAGTCCGCCTCCGGTTGCCACGTGCCTTGCGTCCCGGGCCGGTGGCTCCGTGCGGGTGTCCGGCAGGACGGTCGGCCGCGGTCGTTGTTTCACGTGAAACGGGACCCGTTTCACGGTCCTCTTCGAAGGCCAGGGCGGCATTGATCCGGCTCGCGATCTCCTCCGGCATGCGCGGCGGGGCCGATACGGCACCGAGCGTGCCCCGAATCTCTTCCAGGGACGCGAGGACATCGGCGCAGAGCGCGCAGCCGTCGAGGTGCTGCTGGACGTCGGTCGTACGAGTGGGAGGCAACAGACCCTCGGCGAGTTCGGAGATCTCGGTGACCTCCGGGTGCTCTGCCGTGTCGGTCGTGGATGTCACGCTCGCCCACCTCCGCCCTTCACCGCAGCCGAATCGGCAGGTCCTGTCTCGTCACGAGGTCCCGCTGCGGGTGGGACGGATGTCCCCTGCGCCCGGTTCCTTCCAGGGGGCGGGTTCTCGCCACCTTCCTGGCTCCCGCTTTGCGGGCGGAGGTGTGTCAGCAGCGGAAGCAGTTTGGCTCGGCCGCGCGCGCAGCGGCTCTTGACCGTGCCGGTGGGCACGTCGAGGATCCGCGCGGCCTCGGCGACCGGGTAGCCCTGCATGTCGACGAGGACAAGGGCCGCGCGCTGATCGCTGGGCAGGACCGAGAGCGCCTCCAGGAGCTGACGGTGCAGATCGCCCCGCTCGACGGGGGCGTCCGCGGACTCGTGCGGCTCCAGGAGCTGATCCAGCCGGTCGGCGTCGTCCACGGGCGCGGTCTTGCGCGAGGCCATCTTGCGAGCCCGGTCCAGGCACGCGTTGACGGTGATGCGGTGCAGCCAGGTCGTCACCGCGGACTGGCCGCGGAAGGTGTGGGCGGCGCGATAGGCCGAGACCAGCGCATCCTGCACCGCGTCCGCGGCCTCCTCCCGGTCCCCCAGCGTCCGCAGGGCCACGGCCCAGAGGCGGTCGCGGTGGCGTCGGACGAGTTCACCAAAGGCGTCCTTGTCGCCGGCGACATGACGGGCGAGGAGGTCCTGATCGTTCGCTTCGCCGTAGGCGTCGTCCACTGCCGAACCCCCTCCCCGTGGTGAGCCGTGCCGTCAGCCGGTGAACTCCACATCGGTGATGCCCTGCTTGAAGCCCGCGCTGCTGTAGCCATCCTGGCCTGCGCGGGGCAGGGCGGTCAGCCAGACGAGCAGATAACGCGTCTTGACCGGGTCATTGGCCGTGATCTTGGCGGAGGTGGTCTTCGAATCCGTCGTGGATCCGATCTGCTTCAGGCCGGACACCGGGCCCGGATCGAGGGACGGCGAGGCGTACAGGGAAACAGTGGTGTGGTCACCGCCGTATCGGAGCCCTATCGATGCGGCCGAGACGTCCTTGGCGGAGCCGAGGTCGTAGACGATGCCGACGCCGGGCTTGATGACCATCTTCGGGCCGTCGACGAAGGACTTGGTCCGCCAGTACGTCGACGTGCTGTTGTCGTACGTCTTGTCGACTTCGCCCGGAGCCTGGGCGTCACCTTCGGCGACGAACTCCTTGGCGCTCTCGATGGAGATCGGCTTCGCGTCCTGCTTGCTGCCCTTGCCGCTGTCGTCCGAGGTGTCCGTGGATCCGGAGCTGCCCGCGGTGCCACGGTCCATGAGGGCGTCGGCGAGCTGCCAGCTGCCCAGGCCGAGGGCCGCGATGAGCAGCGCGGAGACGGCCCACTTGAGGGCCTTGCCGGTACGGCTGTGCAGCGGGGGCGGCGGCGTGGGGACCGGCTGGGTGGCGCGTGGGGCGGAGCGGCCGTAGTTCCCCTGCTGGTACGTGGTCCGCTGGTACTCCGGAGGTGCCGTGAAGGCGGGCTCCGGCGGCCGGATCCTGGGCATCTCGCCGATGGCCTTCACCAGGTCCTCCGGCATGGTGCACGGCGGCTCCTGGCGGGACGCGGTCGCCCCGTCGTTCGCGAGCGCGCGCATGGACAGCTCCGCCAGACCGCGGTGGACGCCGGCGCGCACCTGGTCGGGAGCGATGAGGCCGACGCCCTTGGGCAGACCGGAGAGGCCGTAGGCGTCGTCCTCGTACGGCCAGCGCTGGGTCAGGGAGGCGTACAGGAGCGCGCCGATCGCCTCGGTGTCGGCGCGCTGCGGGGTATCGCAGGTGATGCCGCGCAGCGCCGCGTTCACGGCGAGGCCGCGGATGCGCCACTGCCCGGAGGAGGTGCGCAGCACAGCGCTCGGCGTGAGGCGCAGATGGGCGAGGCCCTCACGGTGGGCGGCCGCCATGGCGTGGGAGACCTGGTTGACCATCTGGTACGCGTCGTGCGCCTCGAGAGGGCCGACGGCGAGCAGGGCGGTCAGTTCCGTGGCATCGGGCAGCCACTCGTGGACGACGTAGACGAGATCGTTCTCCTCGACCGCGTCCAGCACCTGCACGAAACGGGGGTCGCCCAGAAGGGCCGACGAGCGGGCGGCGGCGAGCACCGGACGCCCTCTGGGGTGATCGGCGGGGAGGATGTGCACGCCGACGGCGCGGCGGAGCTTCTCGTCCACCGCACGCCAGCTGCTGAAACCGTCCAGACGGGTGACGCACTCTTCGAGCCGGTAGCGTCTGGCGAGCTTGTGCCCGCTGTGCAGCTCGGGCGGTGACGCGGCGCCGGGGCTCAGATGAGTCCCCGTCTCCGCGGTGTCCACGGCCTCCTCGCGCTCCGGCGCGTCCTGCTCCCCGGTATCGACCACCCCGTCGGCCGTGGCCTGCCCCGCCTTGGCGGTCAGCGGCTCATCACCACTGTTGTCGGCCACGTCGACGGCAGCCGTGCTCCGTTCCGCCACCGTCGTTCCTGCCTCCCCATCCGTTGCACTCACTCCGACGCCAAAGCCAATTGTGCCCACAGTCCGGCGCTATGCACGACACGCGATGGCCACCGATGGTTGCACGCACTTCCGGCCGACTCAGCGGCCGAGACGACCGCGGACCATGCCGACCAGCGAATTCAGTTCTTCAATCCTCATCTTGCGGGCTGCCACGTAGAAGACGCCGAGCAGCGTCACACTGCCCACGACCAGCGCCGCGATCGAGCCGAGCACACCGTGGCCCAGTGCCTGCGTGACCGCGTACCCGATTCCGCCGCCGACGACCGTCGCCGGCAGCGACGCGAGGCAGAGCCGGGCGTAGGTACGGACGACGTGCGCGCCGTCCAGGTCGCCGCCGAGCCGGTTGCGCAGCCGCCGCCAGGCCACACCGACGCCGATCGCGTACGCGATGCCGTAGGCGAGGGCCATGCCGACCACGGCCCACTGAGCGGGCAGGATCAGGTAGCAGATGCCTGCTGCGGCGGCGTTGACCGCGGCGACGATGACCGTGTTGTAGAAGGGCGTGCGGGTGTCCTCGTAGGCGTAGAACCCGCGCAGCACGACGTACTGCACGGAGTACGGAATGAGGCCGAGACCGAAGGCCATGAGGATGTAGCCCATGGACTGGGCGGACTCGACGCCGCTGGAACCGAAGAGCAGGGTGCACATCGGGACGCCGAGCGCCACGAACATGAACGAGATCGGGACGATCGCCACGGCCGAGGTGCGCAGGCCGGAGGAGATGTCGTCGCGGACCGCGCCGGGGTCGCCGTCGTGGGCGGAGCGCGAGATGCGCGGCAGCAGCGCGGCCATGACCGAGACGGTGATGATCGCCTGCGGCATGCCCCAGATCAGTTGGGCGTTCGAGTAGCCCATGATGCCCGAGCCGGCCTGGCCGGACGCCTTACCAGCCGCCGTGGCGAGCTGGGTGACGACCAGGACGCCCGCCTGATTGGCGAGGACGAACAGGACGGTCCACTTGGCGAGCTTCATGGCCTTGCCGAGGCCGTGGCCCTTCCAGTCGAAGCGCAGGCGGAAGCGGAAGCCGGTCTCGCGCAGGTACGGGATCATCGCGAGGGACTGCACGACGAGGCCGAGCAGGGTGCCGATGCCGAGGAGGCGGATGCCCTCGTCCGGGATGGTCGTGACGCCCATCTGCGATTCGGCCGCGGTCCCGTAGACCCAGATGAACGTGCCGAACGTGACGATCATGACGATGTTGTTGAGGACCGGGGTCCACATCATCGCGCCGAACTTCCCGCGCGCGTTCAGGATCTGGCCCATCACCACGTGGATGCCCATGAAGAAGATCGTGGGCAGGCAGTAGCGGGCGAAGGCGATACCCACGCTGTTGGCGTCCGTGTCGCTGGCCACTGTGTTCGACATCAGGTGGATCAGCAGTGGGGCAGCGAAGACGACGACCGCGGTGATGGCGGCGAGCGCCACCATGACCAACGTGAGCAGGCGGTTGGCGAAGGCCTCGCCGCCGTCCTCGTCCTCCTTCATCGCGCGCACGAGCTGAGGTACGAACACCGAGTTCAGGCCGCCGCCGACGGTGAGGATGTAGATCATCGTCGGCAGTGTGTACGCGACGGTCCAGGTGTCACCCAGCAGTCCGGCGCCCAGCGCCGCGGTGATCACCATGGTGCGGACGAAGCCGGTGAGGCGTGAGACCAGCGTGCCCGCCGCCATCACCGCGCTCGACTTCATGATGTTGGAGGCGCGGCCGCCCTTCTTCGCCGCGGGCGCCGGTGCGGGGGTCGCGGCCGGTGGCGGCGGGGGCTGCGGAGGACCGAGCTGCGTGGTCGGGTTGTCGACGGGCTCGGCCGGCGGGCGACCCCCGCTGTGGCCGGGCTGCTGGTCGCGGAACAGGTGCGCGAAGGCGTCCGGTTCGTGGCTCTCCTCCGCGGAGTGCGTCACCAGGTCGTCGACGCCCACGAACTGTGTCGTGCGGGCATCGTCGCCGTACGGCAGATGCTGTGTGGGGCCCGCCGGCTCCGGCGCGGGCGTCTGCGCCCACACGCGGGGGTCGGGCTGGTACTGCTGCGCGGGCGGCGGCGCGTACAGGGGCTGGTGCGCCTGCTGCGTGCCCGGGGGCGGCGGAGGATGCGCGGCGCGGTCGTACAACGCCTCGGTCACCGGGTCTTGGGCGGTCAGGTCGTGCGCCCGGTACGGATCCTGCTCGTACGCGTCCTGAAGGTACGCGTCCTGCGGATACGCGTCGGGGGCAGGCTGCGGCGGCGGCACCTGTCCCTCGGGCTGTGGTGAACCGGCGTACGGCCGGCCATCGCCCGAGGCAGAGCCGCCCGAGCCGTGGCCACGCTCACCGTCGTACGGCGCGTTCATGGTTACCCCACCTCATCGTCCCCGGCCCAGCGGCCCCGACATCGCTCAACGGTCCACTCTCTCACCCGTTCCCGACGGGTCCGTGCTTTCCGGAGCGGTGTCAGCCGTCGGGTCACTCGGCTGCTGCGGAACGTCTGCCCGTGCGGTGTCGGCCGGGTCTCCGTCCGGCTCGTCGCCCGCTTCGTCGTCCGTGGCCACGGAATCGCCCTCAGGGGCGTCCTCGTCGGGCTGCGCGGCGGCGGCCCGCTTGCGCTGCTGGTACATCCGGTAGCCGGCCAGGACGAGCAGCAGGACACCGCCGGCGATGACGAGCATCACGGTCGGGGTGACCTCGGTGACGTCGACCTTGAAGGCGAGCGGTTCGCCGTAGGGCGCACCGTCCTGCGTGTACAGCTGGGCGTGCACCGTGATCGGGCCCGTCGCCTTGGCCGTGGTCGTGAACTTCACGGACTGGCTGTGCCCGCTGGCGATCTTCACTTCCTGGTCCTGGAAGGTGTCGCCGCCGATCTTGAGGCGGGTGCCGTTGCCCGAGGTGAGGCGGAGCGTGAGGTGGTCGACGTCCTGCCACAGGTTGTTCTGCACCGACACCGGGATCGTCGCGCTGCGCCCGGAGAGCTTCACCTCGGACTTGTCGATCAGCGCCACCTGTTCGGTGAGGCCCGACAGATACGAGGAGACGCCGTCGCGGAAGCTCCCCGACATGCCCGACTCGGCACGCCACGACGTGGACATCTCCCGGTCCATCGCGCGGCCGAACGGGGTCACCACGCGGGACTGGTCGGTGAGGACGACCTGGAAGTTCTCGAGGTCACGCTGGGTCGCCCGGATCTGCTCGAAGGCCGACCGCGACAGCTCCTGCTTGCGCAGTGACGAGGGGTACGCGTGCGGGACACGCGTGGTGGCGGCGGGGTCGGGCT
Source organism: Streptomyces endophyticus (assembly GCF_035798155.1). Lineage (NCBI taxonomy): Bacteria > Bacillati > Actinomycetota > Actinomycetes > Kitasatosporales > Streptomycetaceae > Streptomyces > Streptomyces endophyticus. The sequence goes on from NZ_JAOZYC010000127.1 coordinate 20,045, forward strand.
TCGCCTTCGCGGCGGCCGACAAGGTCTGGGGCTGCGACCAGGTGCCGTCCTGCAGTGCATGCAGCGCCTTGGCCATGGTCTGGGCCTGGCTGGCGGTGGGCATGCGCTGCGGGGCCACGACGACGCTGCGCTGCTTGTCCGTCTGCTTGTTCAGCATCAGGGACTGCGCGAGGAACTTCTGGATGGCGAGCGTGGAGCCCTCGGCGCCCGTCATGTCGCCCTGGAAAGCGGTCGACAGGCGGCCGTCGGCGACCACGGCCGAGGCGCCGCCGCCGATCGGGCGGGCGGCGGACGGCGTGTACGTCAGGCCTGCGCTCTCCGGGAAGTGGTCGCTGCGCGCGATGATCTTGTCGGCGCCCGCGGACGTGGCGACCTTGACGATGTCCCGGTCGACGGCGCCTTCCGCGGGCCATGCGTAGGACGTGTCCGGCTTGGTGTGCAGGATCGTCTGCACGGTCAGGGTGGCGGCGTCCGTGGCGTCCTTGAGGTGACCGAGGGAGCCGGTGACCTTCGTGCCCGTGTGCGCGAGCGAGGCAAGATCCGGGTCGGCGAACGGAAGCGTTACCACCTTCTGGCCCTGCACGGCGGTCTCCAGGTCGCTCAGCCACTGCTTGGCGTCTGCCTGGTTCTTGCCCGGCCTGAGCTTTCCGTTGGCGCCCTTGACCTTGTACGGCTCCGTCATGGCGTCGACCGACGCCAGCAGGTCGGGGTCGATCACCCAGGTCACGTCGAGTTCGCTGCCGAGGGCCAGCATCTGCTGGAGGCGGCCGCCCGGACCGATCTGCTTCGCCAGGTCGTTGTCGTCAAAGACAGGCGTCTGCTGTTCGTTCGCGCCCGTCTCGGCGGTGAGATGGGAATCGGAGATCAGCGGCCACAGGGCCGTCGTCCGCATGCTCGTGTCGGCGTTGCTCGGCTGCCAGGGCAGGAAGGTCCGCTGGATGCCGAGTGTCTGCTGGTACGGCTGCGCGGCGGTCTGTCCCATCAGGGCGACGCTGAGCTGGTAGACGCCGTCGGCGCCGAGGTGCAGCGCCTTGACGGGGACGGACAGCTTGAAGTCCTGCGCGACGCCGGGCGCCAGCTTGGCGAACTTCTTGCCGTACTTGCGGGAGATCTCGCTGCCGTCCGCGGCGCCGCCCGTGCCGTTCTTCGCGGCCTGGTCGACGGCTGTGCGGCCGCTGTACGACGTGCCGACCCGCAGGCCCACGTGGGCGCCCGTGACCGGCTGCTTGCCCTTGTTCGTCACCGTGCCGCTGACCGAAACGGTGTCGCCGTCCGTCGGCGCGCTGGGTGAGAGAGAGTTCACGGCCACATCGACCGTGCTGGTCCCTGTCGAGCTCGAGGCGGCGGTGGCCGGGGTGGCGGCACCGGCCGGGGCCGCGGCAGGCAGCAGCGGCAGCGACGCCAGGAGCGGCGCGGCCGCGAGCAGGGCCCCGGTGCGCCGTAGCAGTCGCCGAGCAGGTGAGGGGCTCACCGTTGAGAAGTCTGCCGCCTCGGCCACGTGGTCGTCCGTCCCTCGTCGTCGTCGGTGGTCGCAGATGTGTCCACGCATGGTAACGAGGAGCACTGTGGCTGAGTGCCACGGTCTGCCCGGCATGATCGTGGGGGCAAGAGTAGGGGGCCGCCGATGTGCTCCTGTCGCGGGCCCGGCAAACGGTTCGGCCCCGGCGGCCCGGGCCACGTACCCTGTCCTGTTGTGCCGAACGCCAATGAAGACAACCCCAGCGCCCTGAGCCAGGTGCAGCACCGCGCGGTCAGCGAGCTGCTGCGGGTCTCGCCTGTCGCAGACGACCTCGCCCGCCGATTCCAGGAGGCCGGGTTCTCTCTCGCCCTGGTCGGCGGTTCGGTGCGGGACGCACTGCTCGGCCGGCTCGGCAACGACCTGGACTTCACCACTGATGCCCGCCCCGAGGACGTATTGAAGATCGTGCGTCCATGGGCCGACGCGGTCTGGGAGGTAGGGATCGCGTTCGGCACCGTCGGTTGCCAGAAGGATGGCTACCAGGTCGAGGTCACGACCTACCGCTCGGAGGCGTACGACCGCACCTCGCGCAAGCCCGAGGTGTCGTACGGCGACTCCATCGAGGAGGACCTGGTCCGCCGGGACTTCACCGTCAACGCGATGGCCGTGGCGCTCCCCGAGAAGGAATTCATCGATCCGTACGGCGGCATCAGCGACCTCTCCGAGCGCGTGCTGCGTACGCCCGGCACTCCGGAGGACTCCTTCTCCGACGACCCGCTGCGGATGATGCGGGCCGCCCGCTTCGCCGCTCAGCTCGACTTCGAGGTCGCTCCTGAGGTCGTCGACGCCATGAAGGCCATGGCGGGCCGCATCGAGATCGTCTCCGCGGAGCGAGTACGTGACGAGCTCAACAAACTGATCCTCTCCGCGCACCCGCGCAAGGGCCTGATGCTGCTCGTCGAGACCGGTCTGGCCGATTCCGTACTGCCCGAACTGCCCGCTCTGCGCCTGGAACGTGACGAGCACCACAGGCACAAGGACGTCTACGACCACACGCTGATCGTGCTCGAACAGGCGATGGCGTTGGAGACCGAAGGCCCCGATCTGACGCTGCGCCTCGCCGCGCTGCTCCACGACATCGGGAAGCCGCGCACTCGCCGCTTCGAGAAGGACGGCCGCGTCTCCTTCCACCACCACGAGGTGGTCGGCGCCAAGATGACGAAGAAGCGCATGACCGCGCTCAAGTACTCCAATGACTTGGTGAAGGACGTCTCGCGCCTCGTCGAGCTGCACCTGCGCTTCCACGGTTACGGCACCGGTGAGTGGACGGATTCCGCTGTACGTCGTTACGTACGGGACGCGGGGCCGCTCCTCGGCCGGCTGCACAAGCTGACCCGTTCCGACTGCACGACGCGCAACAAGCGGAAGGCCAACGCGCTTTCGCATGCGTACGACGGCCTTGAGGAGCGCATCGAGAGGCTTCAGGAGCAGGAGGAGCTGGACTCGATCCGGCCGGATCTCGACGGAAACCAGATCATGGAGATCCTCGGCGTCAGCCCGGGCCCGGAGATCGGGCAGGCATACAAGTTCCTGCTGGAACTGCGCCTCGAGAACGGGCCGATGGAGTACGACGCGGCCGTGTCGGCGCTCAAGGAATGGTGGGCCGAACGCTCTCAGGACTGATACGTGCGGAACGCGTCGGGCGCTGTTTCACGTGAAACAGCGCCCGACGCGTATCTGGAGACGCGTATGGGGAGAGGCAATGTTTCACGTGAAACGCCGCTGCCCGCGCAGTGTCAGAGCGGTCGCTCCGTAGAGGACCGACACCAGGACCACGAGAGGGACCGAGCGGCCGTCCGGAGGCAGCATCAGCGCCGCCACTCCGGCTGCGCCGACGAAGGAGACGTTGACCAGCACGTCGTAGACGGAGAAGATCCGGCCGCGGAAGCCGTCGTCGATGGAGGACTGCACGACCGTGTCGGTGGCGATCTTCGCGGCTTGTGTGGTCAGGCCCAGGACGAACGCGGCCACCACGATCGGCGCGGGTTCGAAGGTGAGTCCCAGGGCGAGTTCGAGTACGGATGCGGTGCCGGCGCAGAGGACGATCCATCCGGCCGCTCCGAACCGCCCCACGGCTGCCGGGGTGATGACTGCCGCGACGAAGAAGCCGGCCCCCGAGACGCCCATGGCGAGGCCGAGCAGGGCCAGGCCTTCGGACTCCGTGGACGACCATGCGTACCGGCACAGCATGAGCACCATGACGAGCAGGGCGCCGTAGCAGAACCGCATCACCGTCATCGCGGCAAGGGTGCGCGCGGCGGGCGGGCGTGAGGCGAGGTGCCGGACACCGGCGGCGAGATCCCGGGCGGTGCCGGTCACCGCGGCCCCCAGGCGCGGCTGGATCAACTCCGGGTCGGGGCCGAGGAGTTGTGCGTCCATGCGCAGAGAGGCGAGCGCGGCGCACAGGTACAGCAACGCCCCGATGAGCACCACCGCGGCATCCGAGTCGTCGGCGATCAGCCGCACGCCAAAGGCGAGGCCTCCGCCCAGCGTCGCCGCGAGTGTCCCTGCGGTGGGTGAGAGGGAGTTGGCCATGACGAGGCGCTCTGCGTCCACGACGCGGGGCAGTGCGGCCGAGAGCCCGGACAGAACAAAGCGGTTGACCGCGGTGACGCACAGCGCGGACGTGTAGAAGAGCCAGTCCGGGGCGTGGCTCAGCATGAGGGCGGCCGTCGCGGAGGCGAGCAGCACCCGCAGCAGGTTGCCGTAGAGGAAAACCTGGCGGCGTCGCCAGCGGTCGAGGAGGACGCCCGCGAAAGGGCCCACAAGGGAGTACGGGAGCAGCAGTACGGCCATGGCCGACGCGATCGCGGCGGGCGATGTCTGCTTCTCCGGCGAGAACACCACGTAGGTGGCGAGCGCCACCTGATACACGCCGTCCGCGCCCTGGGAGAGCAGCCGCAACGTCAACAGACGTCGGAAATCGCGCAGGCGCAGCAGTACGCGCAGGTCACGGACGACAGACATGGGGCACAGCCTCACATATGAGGCGGGCCCCCGGCGCGCACCATATGTGCGAGCCGGGGGCCTCAACAGCCTTCAGGAGGTGGGTGTTTCACGTGGAACACCCGGACCGTCCTTCAGAGCGAGGTCAGCGCTCGACCTCGCCCTTGATGAACTTCTCGACGTTGTCGTAGGCCTCGTCGTCGAAGTACTGCACCGGCGGGGACTTCATGAAGTACGAGGACGCGGAGAGGATCGGGCCACCGATGCCGCGGTCCTTGGCGATCTTCGCGGCGCGCACGGCGTCGATGATGACGCCCGCGGAGTTCGGGGAGTCCCAGACCTCGAGCTTGTACTCCAGGTTCAGCGGGACCTCGCCGAAGGCACGGCCCTCAAGGCGGACGTACGCCCACTTGCGGTCGTCGAGCCATGCGACGTAGTCGGACGGGCCGATGTGGACGTTGCTCTCGCCCAGCTCGCGGTCGCGGATCTGCGAGGTGACGGCCTGCGTCTTCGAGATCTTCTTCGACTCGAGGCGGTCGCGCTCCAACATGTTCTTGAAGTCCATGTTGCCGCCGACGTTGAGCTGCATCGTGCGCTCGAGGCGGACACCGCGGTCTTCGAAGAGCTTCGCCATCACGCGGTGCGTGATGGTCGCGCCGACCTGCGACTTGATGTCGTCACCGACGATCGGGACGCCGGCCTCGGTGAACTTGTCCGCCCACTCCTTGGTGCCGGCGATGAAGACCGGGAGGGCGTTGACGAACGCGACCTTGGCGTCGATGGCGCACTGGGCGTAGAACTTCGCCGCGTCGTCGGAGCCGACGGGCAGGTAGCAGACGAGAACGTCGACCTGCTTGTCCTTGAGGATCTGGACGATGTCGACCGGGGCCTCGGGGGACTCCTCGATCGTCTCGCGGTAGTAGCGGCCCAGGCCGTCGAGCGTGTGGCCACGCTGGACCTCGACGCCCTTGTTCGGAACGTCGGCGATCTTGATGGTGTTGTTCTCGGAGGCGCCGATGGCGTCCGAGAGGTCCAGGCCGACCTTCTTCGCGTCGACGTCGAACGCGGCGACGAACTCGACGTCACCGACGTGGTAGTCGCCGAACTGGACGTGCATCAGGCCCGGGACCTTGGTCTCCGGGTCGGCGTCCCTGTAGAACTCGACGCCCTGCACCAGCGAGGCGGCGCAGTTGCCCACGCCGACGATGGCTACGCGAACCGAACCCATTCCGGTTGCTCCCTGTGTGTACTCGGTGAAGCCCTGACCGGGCTTCACGTGGCGGTGTCGTCGGACGGATCCGGCCGGGTGCTGTCCCGGTGCCGGGGCAGGCCGCCCGTCTCTCCAGATGTGTCCTGCTGAGCCGCGTCCCCCGGGCCGGAGCCTCGTTGGTCACGGCCCGCGCGCTCGCTCTCGATGAGCTCGTTCAGCCAGCGCACTTCGCGCTCCACGGACTCCATGCCGTGCCGCTGCAGCTCGAGCGTGTAGTCGTCCAAGCGCTCGCGGGTGCGGGCGAAGGAGATGCGCATCTTCTCGAGGCGCTCCTCCAGACGGCTGCGACGGCCCTCGAGGACGCGCATACGCACGTCCCGCGACGTCTGCCCGAAGAAGGCGAAGCGCGCGGCGAAGTGCTCGTCCTCATATGCATCGGGGCCGGTCTGCGAGAGCAGGTCCTCGAAGTGCTCCTTACCTTCCGCCGTCAACCGATAGACGATCTTGGCGCGACGCCCTGCGAGTGGTGCCGCGGGGGTGTCGTCGGGTCCTGAGCCCGGTTCCTCGATCAACCAGCCGTTGGCGACCAGCGTCTTGAGGCAGGGGTACAGCGTTCCGTAACTGAAGGCGCGGAAGATTCCGAGTGAAGTGTTGAGTCGCTTGCGCAGCTCGTAGCCGTGCATCGGGGACTCGCGGAGCAGTCCGAGTACGGCGAACTCGAGGATGCCGGAGCGTCGGCTCATCGTCGCCTCCTCTCTGCCGCGGTCCCTTGTATCGACTCTTTATGTCGAGCTGATGTATCGACTCGATACATCTAGACGATAGAACTGCTCCTCGGCTGCGGCAAGTGCGATCACGGTGAACGGCGTCACATCACCGATTCGTAGGAATCGAGTTGCCTGATTTGGGGTGAAGTTCGGCCCTAGGAGGGTTTTGACGGTGCGTAGTCTGTCCGCCATGCAGACCACCGGGAACCGAGTGACGCCTGTGAGCGTCGTCGTCCCTGGTGTAGTGCGGGTGAGTGCCGAGAGAGGCGCATCCGTACTCCGGGGGGACCGGAAACCCGACGCCGTTTCCAGGCGCGCGACCTCGCGCCTGCCCGAGGAGTAGTCGTTCGATGAGCGAGCACCGTCGCAAACCGCCGCAGCCGCAGGGCGGTGGGCGCGCCGCGGCCCGTCGCGGAGCATCCGGAGCACCATCGGGCCGCCGCGCGGCACCGCGTGGGGGCTCCGCCTCGCCCGCCGCTTCCTATGACCCCCCGAGTTCAACGGGCCCGTACGGGAGTCCGGAGGAGGACCGCCCGTGGGGAGGCCGAGCCGAAGCCCGTAAGGCCGCCCAGCGCGGCGGCCGACGCAAGTCGTCCGATGGCGCCGCAGGCGGTGGCGGTGGTCGCCGCGGTGGCGGCGGCCCCGGTGGTGGCGGCCCGTACGGTGCGGGGCACGGCGGCCCGGAGAAGAAGAGGTTCGTCGACTACCCGCGTGCGTACAAGCACGGCTGGCGCCGCTGGGTGCCGTCCTGGCGCCTGGTGACCGGCATGTGCGTCGGACTGTTCGGCAGCATGATGGTCGTTGCCGGTGTCGCGTACGCGCTGGTGGGTGTGCCCGACCCGGCCAAGACGGCGACGGCGCAGAACAACGTCTACTACTGGTCCGACGGAACGCAGATGGTCGCCACCGGTGGCGAGACCAACCGGCAGATCATCAAGTACGAGGACATCCCGAAGTCCATGCGCTACGCCGTCATGTCGGCGGAGAACAAGACGTTCGAGACGGACAAGGGCGTTGACCCCATGGGTATCGCCCGTGCCGTGTTCAACATGGCCAAGGGCGGCGAGACGCAGGGCGGCTCGACCATCACCCAGCAGTACGTGAAGAACGCGATGCTGGACGACCAGTCGCAGACGGTGGCCCGAAAGTTCAAGGAGCTGTTCGTCTCCATAAAGGTCGGTCGGACGGTCGACAAGGACGACGTCATGGCCGGCTATCTGAACTCGGCGTACTACGGACGCGGTGCCTACGGCATCCAGGCCGCGGCCCGCGCCTACTTCGACGAGGACGCCACGAAGCTCGATGCGAGCCAGACCGCCTTCCTCGCATCGGTGCTGAAGGGCTCGACGTACTACGACCCGGCGGGCTCGCCCGGCATCGACCCGGTCAACGCGACGCCGGAGAAGAACCGTGAGCGTGCCACGAAGCGTTGGTCGTGGATCCTCGGCGAAGAGGTCAAGGACGGGCACCTGAGCCAGAGCAGGCGAGCCCAGTTCACGAACTTCCCCAAGCTGGAGAGCCCGCGCGCCAACGCGCAGCTCGGCGGCCAGACCGGCTATCTCGTCGACCTCGCCAAGTCGAACGCCGTCAAGGTCAGCAGCGGCGAGATCACCGAGGACGACCTGCAGAAGGGCGGCTTCGAGATCCACACCACGTTCAACAAGAACAAGGTGAAGAAGCTCGAGAACGCCGTGAAGAAGGTCCGCAAGGAGAACCTCGAGAAGAACCGCAAGGTCAACGGGAAGTACGTGGACCGGCACGTCCAGTTCGGTGGTGCCTCCGTCAGCCCCAAGACCGGTGCGATCGAGGCCATCTACGGCGGTGAGGACGCCACCAAGCACTTCACCAACAACGCCGATGTCACCGGCGCCCAGGTCGGCTCGACCTTCAAGCCCTTCGTCCTCGCGGCCGCCTTCAAGTACGGCGTCAGGAACCCGGAAGGGCCCGAGGTCCAGGACGAGACCCAGCGCAAGATCGCCTCCCCCAAGAGCCTGTACAGCGGCAAGAACGGGCTCAAGATCAAGGACTGGAAGGGGGACATCTGGACGAACGAGAAGGGCAAGCAGTGGAACCAGACCAACGACGGTAAGCAGTCGTACAACAAGCCCAGCTACCAGATCGATCTGCGCGAGGCCATGCGCGAGTCCGTGAACTCGGCCTATGTGCAGCTGGGCATGGATGTGGGTCTGGACAAGGTGCGTGCGTCCGCCAAGAGCGCGGGCATCCTGGACGACAGCTTCGCCGACTCCAACTACCCCTCGTTCTCCCTCGGTACCTCCGACCCGAGCGCGATCCGCATGGCGGGCGCCTATGGCACGTTCGCGACCAGTGGCCAGCAGAACGACCCGTACTCGGTGACATCCGTCGACCGTGAGGGTGAGAACGTCTTCCGGCACGAGACCAAGCCGAAGCGCGCCTTCGACACGAAGGTCGCCGACAACGTGACCGACGTCCTCAAGACCGTCGTCGACAAGGGCACGGGTACGGCGGCACGGCTGCCGGGCCGCGACGTGGCCGGCAAGACCGGTACCACCGACGGCAACAAGTCGGCCTGGTTCGTGGGCTACACCAAGCAGCTGTCCACCGCGATCACGATGTACCGGATGGACGACAACGAGAAGTCCCAGAACCGCAAGTTCCTGGAGATGTACGGAACCGGTGGTCAGGAGAAGATCCACGGTGCGTCGTTCCCGTCCGAGATCTGGCACGACTACATGGCGCAGGCTCTGAGGGGCCAGCCGAACGAGCCGTTCCCGACGCCGGAGCCCATCGGGACGCTCGTGGGCGCGACTCCGAGTCCCACGCCGACCCCGTCGGCCACGGCGACTCCGTCGGAGACCGCCTCGCCGTCCCCGTCGACCAGCGAGACCTCGTCGCCGTCCCCGTCGCCCACGGAGACGTGCAGCGACTGGGACTGGGCCTGCAAGAACGAAGACGGCGGGGCCACCGGGGGTGCGGACACCGGAGGCACGACCGATGGCGGTGCGTCGTCGACGCCGAGCGACGGGAGTACCGACGACACCGGAGGCCCGGGCAATGGAAATGGCGGCGGCCTTTTCGGAGGCCCCGACAAGTAGCCGAGCCGGTCTCAACGCAGCGTGTTTCACGTGAAACGCTGTGTGTTCCACGGCGACGAGGGCCGTCACACCCATCGGGTGTGGCGGCCCTCGCCCCGTTCTCAGCCTCGTACGGCAGGATGTGCCGCATGCCCAGTGCAGAGACGACGAGCGCGAATCCGCAGCAACCGGAACGGGATCCGGAGCCCGAGCAGGAGCAGGTACGGCCGACCAGAGAGGACGAGGTCGCGGCCGTCGGAGCCGAGTTCCTCGGCGGGCCCATCGGGCGACGGGCCCTGCTCGGGGCCTCGTGGTGGACGCCTGCCCGGGTGATCGCACTCGTCATGCTCGGCATGTTCGCGCTCGGCATGATCCAGAAGTTCCCCTGCTACGACGGTGCCTGGTTCTACGGCACCAGCTCCCAGTACACACACGCCTGTTACTCGGACATCCCGCACCTCTACCAGGGACGCGGCTTCGCCGATGGCCTCGTGCCGTACTTCGACAAGCTCTCCGGCGACATGGACTATCTCGAATACCCGGTGCTCACCGGTGTGTTCATGGAGGTCGCCGCGTGGCTGACGCCGGGCAGCGGCTCCATCCAGCACCAGGAACAGGTGTACTGGATGGTCAACGCCGGGATACTGATGATCTGCGCGGCGGTGATCGCCGTGTGTGTCACCCGCACGCACCGCAGGCGTCCCTGGGACGCGCTGCTGGTCGCCCTGGCGCCCGCCTTCGCGCTGACCGCCACCATCAACTGGGACCTCTTCGCGGTGGCGCTCACGGCGGCCGCGATGCTGATGTGGGCGCGGGGCAGGGCTTTCGCCTTCGGCATCCTGCTGGGGCTCGCGACGGCGGCCAAGCTGTATCCGGTGCTGCTGCTCGGACCGCTCTTCGTGCTGTGCTGGCGGGCGGGCAGGTGGCGGGAGTTCGGCAGGGCGGCCCTTGGCGCCGCCGTCTCGTGGCTGGCCGTGAACCTGCCGGTGATGATGCTGGCGCCCGAGGGCTGGTCGAAGTTCTACACGTTCAGCCAGGAGCGCGGAGTCGACTTCGGGTCCTTCTGGCTGATCATCTCCCAGCACCGGGACACGCCCCTCGACACCAACGTCGTCAACACCCTCGCCACGACGCTGATGGTGCTCGCCTGCCTGGGCGTCGCGGCGCTGACGCTCACCGCACCCCGCCGGCCACGCTTCTCACAGCTCGCGTTCCTGGTGGTCGCGGCCTTCATCCTCACCAACAAGGTCTACTCGCCGCAGTACGTCCTGTGGCTGATCCCGCTCGCCGCGCTCGCACGCCCCAAGTGGCGGGACTTCCTGATCTGGCAGGCATGCGAGGTCGCGTACTTCCTGGGGATCTGGCTGTACCTCGCGTACACGACGAGCGGGGACAAGCATCAAGGGCTGCCCGAGGACGGATACCAACTGGTCGTCGCGGCACACCTGTTGGGCACGCTCTACATCTGCGCGGTCATCGTGCGGGACATCTGGCTGCCGGAGCGGGATGTGGTGCGCCGCTCCGGCGAGGACGACCCCACGGGTGGTGTTCTGGACGGCGCCAAGGACGTCTTCGTACTGGGGCAGGCGGCCCGTCCGAGGCGGCATCGGCACGCCGCCCGTTCCGCGGAAGGGTCGGCCGCGGTCGATTGGGGTCGTTCGCCGGGGAGCTCACTCTGAGCGAACGCGCTCGTTGAAGGCAACGAAAAGCGGGTCGGGCACCTCATGGGTGCCCGACCCGCTTTTCGTAGTCCGTAGACCCGGCACACCCTCCGTAGAGGCGTGCTCAGTGGTCAGCGATCCACGATCCGGTCGAACTGCGTGGTGGTGTGCCGAAGATGGGCCACCAGTTCCTCGCCGACCTGCGGCTCGGCGGCGTCGGACGGCACGAACAGGATCGACACCTGCATGTGCGGCGGCTCGGCGAACCAGCGCTGCTTGCCCGCCCAGACGAACGGCGCCAGGTTCCGGTTCACCGTCGCCAGGCCGGCCCGTGCGACGCCCTTGGCGCGCGGCATCACGCCGTGCACGGCCTTCGGGGCCTCCAGGCCCACACCGTGCGACGTACCGCCGGCCACGACCACCAACCAGCCGTCCGAGGGGGCCTTCTGCTGGCGGTAGCCGAACCGGTCGCCCTTCGCCACGCGCGTGACGTCCAGGACGGCGCCGCGGTACTCGGTCGCCTCGTGGTCGCCCAGCCACAGCCGCGTACCGATACGCGCACGGAAGTGCGTCTGCGGGAACTGCTGCTGCAGGCGGGCCAGTTCGTCGGCCTTCAGGTGGCTGACGAACATGGTGTGCAGCGGCAGGCGGGCCGCGCGCAGCCGGTCCATCCAGCCGATGACCTCCTCGACGGCGTCCGTGCCGTCGGTGCGGTCGAGCGGCAGGTGGATCGCGAAGCCCTCGAGACGTACGTCCTGTATGGCGTGCGCGAGCTGCGGCAGGTCCTGCTCGGTGACGCCGTGCCGCTTCATCGAGGACATGACCTCGATGACGACGCGAGCGCCGACGAGGCCGTGCACGCCGTCGACGGAGGAGACGGAGCGGATGACGCGGTCGGGCAGCGGAACCGGTTCCTCGCCGCGCCGGAACGGAGTCAGGACCAGCAGGTCACCGCTGAACCAGTCCTTGATCCGGGCGGCCTCGTACGTGGTCCCGACGGCAAGGACGTCGGTACCGAAACGGGTCGCCTCCTCGGCCAGTCGTTCGTGGCCGAAGCCGTAGCCGTTGCCCTTGCAGACGGGGACGAGCCCCGGAAACTGCTCGAGCACCTGCTTGTGGTGTGCCCGCCAGCGCGCGGTGTCGACGTAGAGCGTGAGCGCCATGGCCGGTCCCGGAACCTTTCGTGGAGAGTACGGAGCTAGGTCAGATTGTGCCGGGCGCTCAGCGCCGCGACATGTAGATGTCGAGCGCCTTGTGCAGCAGCTTGTTGAGCGGGAAGTCCCACTCGCCCAGGTATTCGGCTGCCTGGCCGCCCGTACCGACCTTGAACTGGATCAGGCCGAAGAGGTGATCGGTCTCGTCCAGCGAGTCGGAGATGCCGCGCAGGTCGTAGACGGTGGCGCCGAGCGCGTAGGAGTCCCGCAGCATCCGCCACTGCATGGCATTGGACGGGCGCACCTCGCGGCCGATGTTGTCGGAGGCGCCGTAGGAGTACCAGACGTGCCCGCCGACGACGAGCATCGTCGCCGCCGCGAGGTTCACGCCGTTGTGCCGCGCGAAGTAGAGCCGCATCCGGTTGGGGTCCTCGGTGTTGAGGGCCGTCCACATGCGCTGGAAGTACGACAGCGGGCGCGGCCGGAAGTGGTCGCGCGTGGCCGTGATCTCGTACAGGCGCTGCCACTCGGCGAGGTCCTGGTAGCCGCCCTGGACGACCTCGACGCCGGCCTTCTCGGCCTTCTTGATGTTGCGCCGCCACAGCTGGTTGAACTGCTTGTGCACTTCTTCCAGGGAGCGGTTGGCGAGCGGCACCTGGAAGACGTAGCGCGGCTGTACGTCACCGAAGCCGGCGCCGCCGTCCTCGCCCTGCTGCCAGCCCATGCGGCGGAGCTTGTCGGCGACCTCGAAGGCGCGCGGCTCGATGTGGTCCGCCTCGATGTCGCGCAGGCGCTTCACATCCGCGTCCTGGATGCCCTTCTTGATGGAGGGCGCGTCCCAGCGGCGAATGATGACCGGCGGGCCCATCTTCACGGAGAAGGCGCCCTGCTGCTTCAGATGCGCGAGCATCGGGCGCAGCCACTCTTCGAGGTTCGGGGCGTACCAGTTGATGACCGGGCCCTCGGGCAGGTACGCGAGGTAGCGCTTGATCTTGGGGAGCTGGCGGTACAGCACCAGGCCCGCACCGACCATCTCGCTGGTGCGCTCGTCGAACCAGCCCAGGTGCTCGGAGCGCCACTCCGCCTTTACGTCTGCCCATGCGGGGACCTGCATGTGGCTGGCCGACGGCAGGCTCTGGATGTACGCCAGATGCTGCTCTCGGCTGATGGTCCTCAGGGTCAGGCTCATTCGGGGCGCTCCTCGGGCTGGTGTGTCCCCATGGGTACAGGGGCTCCGGCTCTCGCGCCGAAGCCTACTGCGCCCTGTGAGCGCCCCGACCGGCCGTATGGGAGGTCGGTGGTGAAGGCGGCCTTGTGGCGGCCTCCGAGGCGGACCGCCTCAGCCGATGACCCCGCCGAAGAGACCTCCATGGGCCATACCGATGAAGAAGCCGATGGCCGACGCTCCCAGGCCCAGGATCAGGCCGAACCGTTCACGGGTCGTCTCGGAGACGAACTGGCCGTAGGCCCCGGCCAGGATGCCGACGAGCCCGGCCCAGGAGCTGAGGAGATGGAGATCGGTCCAGAGCGAGGAGATGATCGCGATCGCTCCGAGCACCACGGTCACCCCGAGCAGGGTTTCCGGCAGCGGGTGGGGCTTGCCGTCCGTGGCGAAAAGGGAAGAGGAAGCGGTGCTGTTCGGACGCAATACTTGTGCCATGGGGCACCTCCTGCGGAAGCGGCGCACGGTAGCGCCGTACACACCCGATGTGTACAGATTGCGGTCTTCGGCTGCCGGATTTCAACCGGAAGCAGAGGTGCGGGTAGTCTGTACGGTCTGCACCGGTGTCTGTTAGCGCCCCCGACCAGGGGCTGAGCCGCTGATCAGCGTGGATCCGCTCGGCGGGGCCCGATTGTCAGTGGTGGCCGATACCGTTGCTTACGCATAACAACCCTCCTGCCACGGAACGACCGTGGCCGCTGAGTCCAAAGGAGGTGGGTTCCACATGCGTCACTACGAAGTGATGGTCATCCTCGACCCCGATCTGGAGGAGCGCGCTGTCGCCCCCCTGATCGAGAACTTCATGTCTGTCGTCCGTGAGGGCGACGGCAAGGTGGAGAAGGTCGACACCTGGGGCCGTCGTCGTCTCTCGTACGAGATCAAGAAGAAGCCCGAGGGCATCTACTCGGTCATCGACCTGCAGGCCGAGCCTGCGGTCGTCAAGGAGCTCGACCGCCAGATGAACCTGAACGAGTCGGTCCTCCGGACCAAGGTCCTCCGTCCCGAGACCCACTGAACTTCCTAGTTCAGCGGTACTCGGGATTCGAGTAGCAGCAAGCAGCCAGCAGCAAACCCGCCGAGAGGTTCCCCCATGGCAGGCGAGACCGTTATCACCGTCGTCGGAAACCTGACCGACGACCCCGAGCTGCGCTTCACCCCGTCCGGCGCGGCCGTCGCGAACTTCACGATCGCGTCGACGCCCCGGACGTTCGACCGTCAGACCAACGAGTGGAAGGACGGCGATGCGCTGTTCCTCCGCGCGTCGATCTGGCGTCAGGCCGCGGAGAACGTCGCCGAGTCGCTGACGCGCGGTATGCGCGTCGTCGCTCAGGGACGTCTGCGGCAGCGTTCGTACGAGACCCAGCAGGGCGAGAAGCGGACGGTCGTGGAGCTCGAGGTCGACGAGATCGGCCCCTCGCTGCGCTACGCCACCGCCAAGGTCACCAAGACCCCCGGTGGCGGTCGTGGCGGCCAGGGTGGCGGCGGCTTCGGCGGCGGCCAGCAGGGCGGCGGCGGTGGCGGTTGGGGCGGAAGCTCCGGCGGCTCCGGCGGCTCTGGCGGCGGCTACTCGGACGAGCCCCCCTTCTAGGGATCACTCCCTTTCAGGGTGGGGCTCGCATCCCACACTTCTTGATCACACAGGAGAAACACCATGGCGAAGCCGCCTGTGCGCAAGCCTAAGAAGAAGGTCTGCGCTTTCTGCAAGGACAAGGTCACGTACGTGGACTACAAGGACACGAACATGCTGCGGAAGTTCATTTCCGACCGCGGCAAGATCCGTGCCCGCCGCGTGACCGGCAACTGCACGCAGCACCAGCGTGACGTCGCCACGGCCGTGAAGAACAGCCGTGAGATGGCGCTGCTGCCCTACACGTCCACCGCGCGATAAGGAAAGGGTGACCGAAACATGAAGATCATCCTGACCCACGAGGTCTCTGGCCTCGGCACCGCCGGCGAGGTCGTCGACGTCAAGGACGGGTACGCCCGTAACTACCTGATCCCGCGGAAGTTCGCTATCCGCTGGACCAAGGGTGGCGAGCAGGACGTGGCGCAGATTCGCCGCGCCCGCAAGATCCACGAGATCGCCACCATCGAGCAGGCCAACGAGATCAAGGCCAAGCTCGAGGGCATCGCGGTCCGTCTGGCCGTCCGCTCCGGCGACGCCGGTCGTCTCTTCGGTTCCGTCACCCCGGCCGACGTCGCTTCGGCGATCGAGGCTGCCGGTGGCCCGAAGGTCGACAAGCGCCGCGTCGAGCTGGGCTCGCCGATCAAGTCGCTCGGTGGCCACGAGGCCTCCGTGCGTCTGCACCCCGAGGTTGCCGCCAAGGTCAACATCGAGGTCGTCTCTGCCTGAGCACTGCCCTGAGCAGAGCTGAAGCACATGTGGGGCCGCACCCTTCGGGGTGCGGCCCCACATGCTTGCTCTCTGCGTTTCACGTGAAACGGCGCCACGGCCTGCTTCGCGGTGGTTTCACGTGAAACAGGCCCCGCTTCGAGTCAGCGCGTCGCGCCCGTCACGGCCCAGCGTCCTGAGCGGTAGCGGATCCAGAGCGTGATCATGCGCACCGTCATCATCAGCGCCATCGCGCCCCATACCGCGGTGAGACCGCCGCCGAGGACGGGGACGAGCAGGGCCACAGGCGTGAAGACGGCGAACGTGACCAGCATGGCCCAGGCCAGATAGGGCCCGTCGCCCGCTCCCATGAGGACACCGTCCAGGACGTAGACGATCCCGCAAACGGGCTGGGACAGGGCCACGACGATGAGGGCGGGCAGGGCGGCGTCCTGTACGAGCTGATCGCTCGTGAACAGCGGGACGAACAGTGGCCTGGCGACGACGATCAGTACGCCAAGGACGATTCCTGCGGCGATCCCCCACTCCACCATCCGGCGGCAGACGGCCCGTGCGCCCGGAGCGTCGTCCGCTCCGAGGTAGCGGCCGATGATCGCCTGACCGGCAATGGCGATCGCGTCGAGGGCGAAGGCCGTCAGGCTCCACAGGGACAGGATGATCTGGTGCGCGGCCACATCGGCATCACCGAGCCGGGCCGCGACGGCTGTCGCGATCATCAGGATCGCCCGGAGCGAGATCGTACGGACAAGAAGCGGCGCGCCTGCCTGGGCACAGGCCCTGATGCCGGCCGCGTCCGGACGGAGCGAAGCTCCGTGGCGGCGGGCGCCGCGGATCACGACGACGAGGTAGACGGCGGCCATGCCGACCTGGGCGATGACGGTGCCCCAGGCCGAACCCGCGATGCCCAGGCCTGCGCCGTAGACGAGCCCGACGTTCAGCCCGGCGTTGGCGATGAAACCGGCGACTGCCACATAGAGGGGGGTCTTGGTGTTCTGCAGCCCTCGCAGTACGCCGGTGGCGGCGAGGACGATGAGCATCGGGGGAATGCCGAGCGAGGAGATGCGCAGGTAGGTGATCGCGTAGGGCGTCGCGGTGTCGGAAGCGCCGAAGAGTCCGACCAGCGCCGGGGCTGTGGGCAGGGCGACCGCGACGACCACGGCCCCGAGGAGCAAGGCGAGCCAGATGCCGTCCATGCCCTGCTGGATGGCGGACTTCAGATCGCCGGAGCCGACGCGGCGGGCAACCGCCGCGGTGGTCGCGTAGGCGAGGAAGACGAAGATGCTGACCGCGGTCTGCAGCAGGGCCGAGGCGACGGCAAGTCCCGCGAGTTGAGAGGTGCCGAGATGGCCGACGATGGCGCTGTCGGCCATGAGGAAAAGGGGCTCAGCGACGAGTGCGCCAAAGGCGGGAACGGCGAGGGCGACGATCTCTCGGTCGTGCCGGCGTCGGGCGGCTTTGGGTGTCGCGGGAGCCTGTGTCATGGGCACCAATCTAATCTTCCACAGGTAAGAGATGCAATGCGATAGTGACCCTTACGTGTGGAGGTCTTCCGCGTGTCGCGCGGCGGGGCCGACGGAGATCTTGGGCCGACTGGGAAAGTTTTTCTTCTGCACAGCCGGTGGATGGGAAAACGGCAGGTCAGACCCTGTGTATGGAATCTCTTGAGGGCTTGTTCACAGGCCTGTCCACCGTGTCGTGCACAGGTTTTCCCTGGTTCTCCACAGCGAGGGGCCCGTCATCCACACCACCTGTGGATAACCAGATTGGCTGACGGTGCCCACAGGCCTACCGTGGTGCGGCGCCCACCGTGTCCCGCGACCTCGGAAACCTCACAAATCCGACGCGTCAGAAGCGGAGTTGGGTCTCTTATTTGTCAGTGTCGTGCCGTAGGAATGAGGGGTACGGCGAGGTCCGCTCGGCGGACGGGAGGAGGCGGCCCGGTGAGTATCTCCGAGCCATTGGACGACCCCTGGGCCGACGACGGTCCCAGTGATCGCCTCCCCGCTTCCCGGCCGTTCCGGGGCAGTGGTCGAGGCCAGGGTGACCAGCACGAGCGGGGCAGTGAGGGCGGCAGCTGGGACGAGGGTCCCGCCACCTTCGAGCGCGTTCCGCCGCAGGATCTGGACGCCGAGCAGTCCGTGCTCGGTGGCATGCTCCTGTCGAAGGACGCGATCGCCGACGTCGTGGAGGTCATCAAGGGGGCCGACTTCTACAAGCCGGCCCACGAAACGATCTTCCAGGCGATCCTCGACATCTACGCCAAGGGCGAGCCCGCCGACCCGATCACCATCGCCGCGGAGCTGACCAAGCGCGGCGAGATCAACAAGGTCGGTGGCGCATCGTATCTGCACACCCTCGTGCAGACGGTCCCAACGGCGGCGAACGCCGAGTACTACGCGGAGATCGTCCATGAGCGCGCCGTACTGCGCCGTCTCGTCGAGGCGGGCACGCGGATCACGCAGATGGGATACGCGGGCGACGACGACGTCGACGAGATCGTCAACAGGGCGCAGGCCGAGGTCTACGCAGTCACCGAGCAGCGGACCAGCGAGGACTACCTCCCGCTCGGCGACATCATGGAGGGCGCGCTCGACGAGATCGAGGCGATCGGTTCGCGCAGCGGCGAGATGACCGGTGTGCCGACTGGCTTCACCGACTTCGACTCGCTCACCAACGGTCTGCACCCGGGCCAGATGATCGTCATCGCGGCCCGCCCCGCCATGGGTAAGTCCACGCTGGCGCTGGACTTCGCGCGCGCCGCGTCGATCAAGAACAACCTGCCCAGCGTCATCTTCTCCCTCGAAATGGGGCGCAACGAGATCGCGATGCGTCTGCTGTCGGCCGAGGCACGGGTGGCCCTGCACCACATGCGCTCCGGCACGATGACGGACGAGGACTGGACGCGGCTCGCGCGCCGGATGCCCGAGGTCTCGGCCGCGCCGCTGTACATCGACGACTCCCCGAACCTGTCGATGATGGAGATCCGCGCGAAGTGCCGCCGGCTCAAGCAGCGCAACGACATCAAGCTCGTGATCATCGACTATCTGCAGCTGATGCAGGCCGGTGGCTCGAAGCGCTCCGAGAGCCGTCAGCAGGAGGTCTCGGACATGTCCCGAAACCTGAAGCTGCTGGCCAAGGAGCTGGAGCTGCCGGTGATCGCGCTCTCCCAGCTGAACCGTGGTCCCGAGCAGCGCACGGACAAGAAGCCGATGGTCTCCGACCTGCGCGAGTCCGGCTCCATCGAGCAGGACGCCGACATGGTCATCCTTCTGCACCGCGAGGACGCGTACGAGAAGGAGTCTCCGCGCGCGGGCGAGGCGGACATCATCGTCGGCAAGCACCGAAACGGTCCGACGGCCACGATCACCGTCGCCTTCCAGGGCCACTACTCGCGCTTCGTGGACATGGCGCAGACCTGATCGGGAGGCGGCCGACGGCGCGGATCAGCTTCCGGTGAAATCCGCTCGACGTCGGTCGTCGGCCGGGATGGACTGGGCTCATGACGACTTCCCCGGAAGAGCTGTTGCCCACCACGCGTCGCGCCCTCTTGCACCGCATCGCCGTAGCCCAGAGCGAAGGGCGGGCGCCCTCACTCGTGGCCGCGGTCGCGCGGGACGGTGAGCTGGTGTGGACCGGGTCGCGTACCTCGGTGGACGGGCACGGGCCGGACGAGCACGTGCAGTACCGGATCGGCTCGATCACCAAGACGTTCACGGCCGTGCTGGTGCTACGGCTGCGTGACGAAGGGCTGCTCGACCTGGCGGACCCGCTGGAGAAGCATCTGTCCGGCACCGGTGCCGGCACGGTCACCGTCGCCGAACTGCTCGCCCATACCGGCGGGTTGGCGGCCGAGACGCCGGGGGAATGGTGGGAGCGGAGCCCCGCGAGCCGGCGCCCGACCCTCGCAGACGTCCTCGGCGAGCAGCCCTTCCGGCACCCCGTCGGCCGTCGCCACCACTACTCCAACCCTGGCTATACGCTCCTGGGCGCCCTGGTCGAGGCAGTGCGCGGGGTCTCCTGGGAGGAAGCCCTGCGCGATGAGGTCCTCGAACCCCTTGGCCTGACCCGCACCAGCGCCCAACCGCAGCAGCCGCATGCCGGGGGTTGGGCCGTGCACCCGTACGCAGATGTGCTGCTTCCGGAACCGAGCGAGGACCTGGGGCTGATGGCTCCCGCCGGTCAACTGTGGTCCACCACACGGGACTTGGCCGTCTTCGCGTCCTTCCTTGCGGTCGGAGATGACCGGGTGCTGAGCGCGGACTCCGTTCGGGAGCTGCGGACCCCCGCCGCGCCGACCCTGCCGGGCAACTGGGAGGCCTCGTACGGGCTCGGCATGCAGGTGGTGCGGGGCGGCGGCCTCACCTTGGCCGGACACACCGGCTCGTTGCCGGGGTTCGTGGCGGGGTTGTGGCTGTGCGAGGAGGAGGGGCTCGTGGCGGTCGCTCTCGCCAACTGCACGACGGGGGTGCCCGTGGCGACGCTGGCCGCCGAGCTGTTGGCGATCGTCGCCGAGGCCGAGCCGAGGTTGCCCGAGCCGTGGCGGCCGCTCCCCGAAGTGAAGGCGTCCGAACTGGAGCTGGTGGGGCCCTGGTACTGGGGGACACAGGTCGTGGTGCTGCGCCTGGCGGCCGACGGCGGGGTGGAGATGGGGCCGGCGGCCGAGGGCGGACGACGCTCCCGGTTCCGGACGAACGGCGACGGCACCTGGACCGGGCTCGACGGCTACTACGCGGGAGAGCTGCTCAGGGCCGTCCGGCGGGGCGATGGGGCGGTGAGCCACCTCGACCTCGGTTCCTTCGTCTTCACGCGGGAGCCGTACCCGGTGGACGGGCCGGTTCCTGGTGGGGTGGATCCGGAGGGGTGGCGGGGCATTCCGCGGTGATCCGCAGTTCTGTCGGTCGGCTGTTTCACGTGAAACAGCCGACCGAACGACTCCCCGGTCACAGTTGCAGCTTGAAGCCCATATGGGAGCCCACAAAGCCGAGCCGCTCATAGAAGCGGTGGGCATCGGTACGCGTGGCATCGGAGGTCAGCTGTACCAACTGGCAGCTCTGGCGCCGGGATTCGTCGATTGCCCACTCGATGAGCTGCGTGCCGAGGCCGCTGCCACGCTCGTCGGCGTGGATCCGGACGGCCTCGATGATCGAGCGGGTGGAGCCCTTCCGGGAGAGCCCGGGGATGATGCTGAGTTGCAGCGTGCCGACGACCCGGCCCTCGCGCGCGGCGACGACGAGGTGCTGATTCGTGTCGGCCATCAGGCGTGTGTGCGCGGCGAGATACGGCGTGAGGTCCTCCGGTGACTCCCGCTGAGCGCCCAGCGGGTCGTCCGCCAGCATGGCGACAATCTCCGGAATGTCCTCGGCCGCGGCCGGCCTGATCTCAAGATCTCCCATGGCCCGCAGCCTATGCGCGGCCTCCCGTCGACCGCGCTCGGCCCGGTCAGGCGACGGTGTGCAGTCCTTCGACCGCCTTGACCAGAGGGGCGAGGTCCGGGTTCTCGGCCGCGCTGTCGAGAGCTTCCCGCAGCGCCGTGGAGTTCGTGGGGCGGGCCTCTTCGAGGAGCTCGAACCCGGCTTCGGAGACATTCGTGTAGATGCCCCGCCGGTCGGTCGGGCACAGGTAGCGGGAGAGCAGGCCGCGCTCCTCGAGCCGGGTGACCAGGCGCGTGGTCGCGCTCTGGCTCAGGACGACGGCGTCGGCCACCTGCTTCATCTGGAGGTGGCCGCCTTCCCCGTCGTGCTGACGGCTGAGGACGTCAAGCAGCGAATACTCGCGCACGCTCAGCCCGTGTCGGGCCTGCAGCGCGCGCTCGATGTGGGACTCGATCTTCCCGTGCAGCAGCGAAAGCGCGCACCAGCCCTGTGAGAGGGCGGTCAGTGCGGGGTCTGTGGCGGTCATGGCTCGTGATTCCTCCGTCCCGGAGCGACTCAGCCCAGGGTAGTCGATGTTCGGGGTTGCCCGCGTTTGCAATTAACCAGCGTCTGCAATTATTGTGAGGTCTCGTAAAGCGCACCCGCAACAGTCTGGAAGGGATTCCTCCATGCCTCTCGCGCTTCTCGCCCTCGCGATCGGTGCCTTCGGTATCGGAACCACGGAATTCGTGATCATGGGATTGCTCCCAGAGGTCGCGGGTGACTTCGGCGTCTCCATCCCCACGGCCGGCTATCTGGTGACCGGCTACGCGCTCGGTGTGATGTTCGGCGCCCCGCTGATGACCGCCCTGGGCACGCGTATCCCGCGCAAGCGGATGCTGATGCTGCTGCTGGGCTTCTTCATCGTCGGCAACCTGTTGTCCGCCGTTGCGCCCGTCTTCGCCGTCATGCTGATCGGCCGCGTGGTCGCCTCGCTCGCCCACGGCGCGTTCTTCGGCATCGGCTCGGTTGTCGCGGCCGAGCTGGTGGCACCGGAGAAGAAGGCCGGCGCGATCGCCATGATGTTCACGGGCCTGACCGTCGCCAACGTCATCGGTGTCCCGCTCGGCACGTTCATCGGCCAGTCGGTCGGCTGGCGTGTGACGTTCACGGTCGTCGCCGCACTCGGCGTCATCGGCCTCGCCGGAATCGCCAAGCTCGTGCCCGACCTGCCCAAGCCGGAAGGCGTGCGGCTGCGCCACGAGCTGGCCGCGTTCAAGAACGTGCAGGTCGTGCTCGCGATGGCGATGACCGTGCTCGGCTTCGGCGGCGTCTTCGCGGCCGTCACCTACATCGCGCCGATGATGACGCACGTCGCCGGCTTCGCGGACGGCTCCGTCACCTGGCTCATGGTCCTCTTCGGCCTCGGCATGGTCGCCGGCAACCTCATCGGCGGAAAGTTCGCCGACCGCGCCCTGATGCCCATGCTGTACGTGTCGCTGGGCGTGCTCGCCCTCGTGCTCGCCCTGTTCACGGTCACCGCGCACAACCAGGTGCTGTCCGCGATCTCCATCATGTTGATCGGCGCGTTCGGCTTCGCGACGGTGCCGCCGCTGCAGAAGCGGGTTCTCGACCAGGCCTCCGGCGCCCCGACGCTCGCCTCGGCCGTCAACATCGGCGCCTTCAACCTCGGCAACGCCCTCTCCGCCTGGCTCGGCGGCATGGTGATCGCCGCGGGCCTCGGCTACACCTCCCCGAACTGGGTCGGCGCCGTGCTCGCCGCGGCCGCTCTCGTCCTGGCCGTGCTGTCCGCGGCCCTTGAACGCCGCTCGTCCGCTCCGAGCCTGCTCGTCGCGGCCGCCGAGCAGCCGCGCACCGAGCCCGCCCACCACTGACCCGCACCCCGGTCGACGGGCCGATGACACCGCCGCCCCGCAGCACCTCTCCGTACCACCCCGCAAGGAGCATCACCCTCATGAGCACCACCGCCGTCACCCCGCTCAGCACGCAGGACGCCGAGACCCTGGTCTCCGCCGCTCGCCTCGCCGCGGAAGCGGCCGGAGTCACCGTCAGCGTCACCGTCCTCGACGCGGGCGGACACCTCCTGGCCTTCCGCCGCGACGACCGCGCCGTCCTCATCTCCGGCGAGACCAGCACGCGCAAGGCGTACACCGCGCTCCAGCTGAACGCCCCCACCGCCGACCTCGTCGAGCTGGTCAAGCCCGAGGGCCCCTTCCACACGCTGCCCACCGCGCTGGACCGCCCGCTGCTGTTCATCGCCGGCGGCCTGCCGGTCCACCGCGACGGCCGGCTCATCGGCGCCATCGGTGTCGGTGGCGGTGCCCCCGAGCAGGACCACGGCTTCGCCACCGCGGCCGTGGAGGCCCTCGCGTAACAGCAGACGCGCACCCCGCATCCGCCCCAAGTCGCTGCAGCACAGCGGTACTTGGGGCGGACGTGTATTCAGCCCGCGGCCACGGTTAGCGGCGCGAATCGGCGGGTCCAGTCGCCGGGCAGATCCGAAGCCCCGTAATTCATCACTGAGTTGAGGCCGACGGCCTCGAGCCCGCGCTCCTTGAGCCACACCAGCAGCTCCTCATGACGCACGTCGATGTCGGTGCGCAGCGGCCGTTCCGTGCCTGCCGCCAGCGAGGCCACGAGGGCCTGCGCCGTCGCGGTGTCGCGGGCGACGAGAGGGCCGACGACGTGGGTGTCCTCGTTGGGCCAGGCGGCCGCGAAGCCAATGAGCCCGCCACCGGTCCTGTCGGCCTCACCTTCCACGGCCACCCGCAACTGGTCGGCAAAAGCCGGAAGTCGCGTGATGACATGCGTACGGTCCGGGCCGAAGACTTCCGCGTCCAGACGGAGGATCGACGGGAGGTCTCCCGCCGTGGCCGCACGTGTGGTGACGCCTGGCAGGGACCCGCCCGCGGCGAAGCGGCCGCGCACCGTCTCGGCGCGCCCTGTGACTTTGAAGCCCAACTCCTCGTAGAGCGGCCGCCCGTACGGCGTCGCGTGGAGGGTGAGCGGTGTCGTGCCCGCCCGCTCGACGACGTGGCGCATCAGGCGCCTGCCGATGCCCTGCCGTGCGTGCTGTTCGGCGACCAGGACCATGCCGATCGCGCCGAGTTCGGGCCGCTCCTGGGGGCCGTACTCGGTCACTACGCAGGCGCTGACGAGGCCGCCGTCGGGGTCGTCGATGCCGTAGCCGCTACCGGCCGAGAGCAGCAGCCGCCACTTGTGTTCCTCGCGGGGCCAGCCCCGGTTCTCGGACAGGTCGGCGCACGCGAGGACATCGCGAGGGGAGAGACGACGGATGGGCAGGCCGGAGAGGGAAGGTGTCGACACGCAGGTCAGGCTGTCGGACTTCGACCCGCGGCGTCCACCGCTTTGTGGAGAGTGCCCCGATGCTTTTGGTCTCGCCGGGAGTTTCACGTGAAACATGGCGCCGGGGGCGGCTCTCGCCCGCGTTCGATGGCGCGGGCACGCGAATTAGCGTGCCGAGACCGGTAATTGAGGAATTTACGAAGTGGCCGAGGTTCGCTTAATCCGCAGTTATGTCGGTAGGGGGTTGTCGACTTCGCGGCGGCCGGTATCGTCGGGTCGGGATCGCACCGGGTGGCCGAAGGGGGCCGAGGGGAAGCCCGTGGTGCGCGCAGGCCCAAGCAGCCTAACGGGACGGAGAGATCGAAGACCTGCACTTTCCGCTTTGCGTTCTGGGCAATGACACCGGGTGGCATGCTGCGGTGAGAGGACTGCGGACAATGTCACACTCTTACCTTACTTGTCAGTAGCCGCCCGGAATGCAGTGTTCAATGTGGACTGCATTGTTGTCGAGGCACGCGGGGGAAAGCCCACAGTTTCCGGGCGCGGAACAGCTCGGGAGTACGTTGACCGACCGAAATATGTTCGAGGCGAGGCACAGCATGGACGCTCCGACCACTACGCCGTCGGCCGATTCCGGTTCGGACGGTGGGGGTGGCTGGTTCACGCCGCACACAGGCCCGGCACCGCAACCGCCCACCACCGGTTCCGGCGAGGAGGCGACGCAGGAGGAGCACCGAATACCGGAGCCGCGTCAGGCGCCGGCCGCCCAGCAGGCGCAGCAGCCCGCCCCGCCGCGGGCCGCCGAGACGCCCGGCCCCATGGCCGCCTCCGCGCGCCCCGCTCCCACGCATGCCTCCCCCGACGCGATCCTCGTCCGCCGCACGATGGAAGAGATCGGTCCCGTCGCGGACAGGGTCACCTCGTACTTCTACGCGCTGCTCTTCGTGCGCCACCCGGAACTGCGCCCGCTCTTCCCCGCGGCGATGGACACCCAGCGCGACCGGCTCCTCAAGGCGCTGCTGACCGCCGCTGAGCACGTCGACAACAAGGACGTCCTGGTGGCGTACCTGAAGAACCTGGGCCGCGGTCACCGCAAGTACGGCACGCAGGCGGACCACTACCCGGCCGTCGGCGAGTGTCTGATCGCCGCACTCACCCAGTACGCCACGACCACGTGGAACGCGGAGACCGAGGCCGCCTGGGTCCGCACGTACACGACGATCTCCCAGGTCATGATCGACGCGGCGGCCGAGGACGAGCTGAGGGCGCCGGCCTGGTGGATGGCCGAGGTCGTCTCGCACGACCTGCGCACCCCCGACGTCGCCGTGGTGACCGTGCGGCCCGATCAGCCCTACCCGTTCCTGGCCGGGCAGTACACGACGCTGGAGACGCCCTGGTGGCCGCGGATCTGGCGGCACTACTCGTTCGCGTCCGCGCCCCGCTCGGACGGGCTGCTCTCGTTCCACGTGAAGGCCGTCCCAGCGGGCTGGGTCTCCAACGCCCTGGTGCACCGGGCCCGCCCCGGTGATGTGCTGCGCCTCGGCCCGCCCGCCGGCTCCATGACCGTCGACCACACCACCGACAGCGGGCTGCTCTGCCTCGGCGGCGGCACCGGCATCGCGCCCATCAAGGCGCTCGTCGAGGACGTGGCCGAGCACGGGGACCGGCGCTCGGTCGAGGTGTTCTACGGCGCCCGTACCAATCACGATCTGTACGACATCGACACGATGCTGCGCCTCTCGCAGAGCCACGCGTGGCTCTCGGTGCGGCCCATCGTGGACCAGCAGGCCCACCTCCAGCTGCCGGACGCGGTGCGGGAGTACGGCCCCTGGAACGAGTACGACGCGTATCTCTCCGGCCCGCCCGGCATGATCCGCAGCAGCATCGACACCCTGCGGCGCATCGGCATCCCCGGCAGCCGCATCCGGCACGACTCGGTCGAGGACCTGGTGGCGGCGGCGGACTGAGTCCCCGCGGCCAAACCCGTTGCCGCGAAGCGTCAGCCCAGATCGGGCGCGTGCATCGCCCGCACGCCCTCGATGTTGCCGTCCAGGTAGTGACGCAGCGAGAGCGGCACCAGATGGACCGAGGCGATGCCGACGCGGGTGAACGGGACCCGGACGATCTCGTAGCCGCCGCACGGGTCCTCGATCTCGGGCCCGTGCCGCTCGTCGGTGTCCATCGACTCCAGCCGACAGACGAAGAAGTGCTGGACCTTCACGCCGGTCGCGCCGCCGTCCTCGCCGATGTGCTCGACGGTGTCCACGAAGCAGGGCACCACATCGACGATCTTGGCGCCGAGTTCCTCGTGCACCTCGCGATGGAGGGCGTCCACGACGGTCATGTCCTCCGGCTCGACCCCGCCACCGGGAGTCACCCAGTACGGATCGACGCCGGGCTTGGTCCGCTTGATCAGGATCAGGTCGTCGCCATCCAGCAGGACGGCGCGTGCGGTGCGCTTGACCACGGGTCGGACGGTCATGGGAGAAATGTGGCCCGGCTGGTTCCACGTGAAACATCCCGCATCGCTCGGCGCCCCGATCACGACCAGTCGACGGCAGCACGCAGCAGCCACTCGTGCGCCCGCGCGATGTGCGGCATGGCGAGTGTGCCGGTGCGCACCACCAGGAAATACGTACGCAGCGGTGGCACGGGTGGGTCGAGCAGGGCGACGATCTCCCCGCGCTCCAGGCTCTCCTCGCACAGATAGCGCGGCAGAACGGCGAGGCCGGCTCCCGCGATCACACAGGCGAGGACCGCGCGCAGATCGGGCACGACGACCGTGGCGGAAACAGCGGGCCGGGAGTCGAAGACGGCGGCCCAGTAGCGGCTGACCAGGGGCAACGACTCGTGCACCTCGACCACAGGGAACTTCTCCAGGGACGGCGCCGCGTCACGGTGCAGCATGCCGCGGCCGATCCGGGCGGCCAAGCGCGGGGCGGCGGCCAGCACGTGCTCTTCGTCGCAGAGCGGAGTCGCCGTGAGTAGGGCACCGCGCGGACGGACCGTCGCGATGGCCAGATCGTGATGTCCCGCAGCGAGCCCCTCCAGGGTTTCCTCGGCCGTGCCGAAGCTCGCCCGCAACGCGATGCTCTGTCCGTCGTCCCGGGTCAGGGCCGTCAGCGCGGGGAGGGCGCGCTCCGCGGCGAACTCCGGAGGCCCCGCCAGATGCAGGGTGCGCATGGCGGACTCCTCGTCGAGCCCGGCCTCGGCGATCTCCACGAGGGCGTCGAGATGCGGAGCCGCCTTGTGGGCCAGTTCGTCGCCGATCGTCGTGGCCGTCACACCGCGCGCCTGGCGCAGGAAGAGGGGGCTTCCCAGCTGCCGTTCCAGCGTGCGGATCTGGGAGGTGACCGCCGGCTGGGACAGGCCGAGCAGCGCGGCGGCGCGGGTGAACGAACCGGCGCGATGCACCGTCACAAAGGTGCGCAGCAACGCGAGATCCATCGCGGCACGCCTCCCTCCCCAAACCCCCGCCGCGCTCAACTATAAATAAGTCGATAGGTCTCTGTCGCTACGGTGATTGGACACTGACACAGAGTCAACTAGCCTTGTTCGCGCGGTTCTTCGCGCACGGGAACCGGGACGGTCCGAGCCACGAGGGGGGAGGCTCGGACCGTCCGTTGTGCGTAGCGCGGTACTAGGGCCCTTCTGACGGATCTTGCTGGAGTCGCGGGGCCTGGTGCGCACATGGCGGCCGTCGGCATCCAGCCTGACCCGTCAGAAGGGCCCTAGCAGCCAGGCAACATCACAGGTCGCGGGCCTCGTCCAGCGCCCGAAGCACGTCCGCCACCAGGTCCTCGGTGTTCTCGGCGCCCGCTGAGAAGCGGATGAAGCCCTCGGCGACGGCGTCCCCGCCCCAGCGCCCGCGTCGCTCGGCGGTGGACCGTACGCCGCCGAAGCTCGTCGCGTCGTCCACCAGGGTCAGGGCGTCGAGGAACCGCTCGGCCTGTGCGCGCGAGGGCAGCTCGAAGGCGACCACGCATCCGAACCGACGCATCTGACCTGCGGCGACGCCATGGGACGGATCGTCGGGCAGCCCAGGATGGCGCACCCCGGAGACACCCGCGCGCGCCAGCAGGGCGCGCGCCACGGCCAGCGCGTTGGCGCTCTGCCGCTCGGCGCGCAGCTCGAGCGTGGCGAGTGACCGGTGTGCGAGCCAGGCCTCCATCGGACCCGGAATCGCCCCGACGATCTTGCGCCAGCGCTTCACCGAGGCGATCAACTCGGCGTCGGCGCACGCGACGTAGCCGAGCAGGACGTCGCCGTGGCCCGTGAGCTGCTTTGTGCCGCTGGCCACCGCGAAGTCCGCGCCGAGCTCCAGCGGGCGCTGCCCGAGCGGCGTCGCGAGCGTGTTGTCCACGGCGACGAGCGCCCCGCGCGCGTGGGCCGCGTCGGCGAGGCGCCGGATGTCGCAGACGTCGAGGCCGGGGTTGGACGGCGTCTCCAGCCACAGCAGGCGCGCCCCGTCGAGCACGTCGAGCTGCGCGTCACCGCCGGTCGGCGCGGTGCGCACCTCGATCCCGTACGCCGTGAGCTGCTCGCGAACGAGCGGGAAGACCTGGTAGCCATCGGCCGGCAGGACCACCACGTCGCCCGCGCGAAGCTGCGAGAAGAGGACCGCGGAGATCGCGGCCATGCCGGAGGCGAAGGCCAGCGTCTCCACGCCGGAGCTCCCCGGAGCCTCCAACTCGCTGATGGCACGCTCGAGATGTGTCCACGTCGGATTCTCGTCGCGGCCGTACGCATAGGGCCCCGACACATCGCCGGGCAGATGGAAGTGTGCGGCGAACACCGGCCCTGGCAGGGTCGGTTCGTTCTTGACCGGGTCGGGCAGACCCGCCCGGACCGCCCGCGTGCCGTCTCCCGGTTCCTGTGTCGAGGGCTCCGTCATGCGACCTGTCCTCCCACTGCTTCGCGCACGGATACGAGAAGGCCGTCGGAGGCCGCCTCGACCAGCTTCAGGCACTCCTCGAAGCCGCCCAGATCGCCGTAGTACGGATCGGGGACCTCCAGGTCCGAGGCAGCGGCCCCGGCGTCGTAGGAACGCAGCAGGCGCACCTTCTCGGCGTCCTCGGGCGTCGACGCCAGGCGGCGCAGGGTGCGCAGATGGCCGTGGTCGAGCGCGACGACCAGATCGAGGCGGGCGAACCAGTCGCGGTGGAACCGGCGGGCCGTGTGCTCGGAGGTGTAGCCGTTCTCGGTGAGGACGCGGACGGTGCGCGGGTCGGCGCCGTCGCCCTCGTGCCAGCCGTCCGTGCCCGCGCTGTCGACCTCGACGAGGCCGTCGAGCCCCGCCTCCTCGACGCGGGCGCGGAAGACGTGCTCGGCCATGGGCGAGCGGCAGATGTTGCCGGTGCAGACGAAACAGACGCGGTAGGTCATTCTCGGCCGCTCTCAGTCCTTGCCGTCGGGCAGTACGACGTTCAGCGCCCAGGAGACGATCGACACGATCAGGCCACCGAGGATCGCGGTCCACAGGCCGTCGACGTGGAAGCTCAGGTCCACCTGGTCGGCCAGCCACGAGGTCAGCAGCAGCATCAGGGCGTTCACGATCAGCGTGATCAGGCCGAGCGTGAGGATGAACAGCGGGAGGGTCAGGAGTTTCACGATCGGCTTCACGATCACGTTGACCAGGCCGAAGATGAGGGCGACGAGGATCAGCGTGCCGATCTTCTTGCCGGTGCTGTCGCCGGTGAGGGTGATCTTGTCGAGCACCCAGACGGCGACGGCCAGGGCTCCCGCGTTGGCGAGCGTCTTGACGAGGAAATTCTTCATGTGTCTGATCGTTGCAGACATGACTGGTGACAGGGGTGGAGAGGCGATGAAGGCGTTCCGGTTGGATGAGCTCGAGGCGGAGAGAGCCGCCAACGACGGGGCGTATCTGCAGTTCCTGCGGGAGCGCAATATGTCGGTCGGGCTGTACGCGCTCGACGCGGGTACGCAGGACCCGCAGCAGCCGCACCACCAGGACGAGGTCTACCTGGTGGTCAGCGGCCGCGGTTCGATCACGGTCGGCATGGAAACCACTCAGGTGGCCCGGGGCAGTGTGGTGTACGTGCCGGCTGGTGTCGCGCACAAGTTCCACCACATCAGTGAGGACCTGCGTGTCCTGGTCGTCTTCTCGCCTCCGGAGGGCTGACGGGTCGGCCCCGCGGACGGGCCCCACCTCGGGGTTCCCTAGGGGGCGGGTCAGGGGAGGACAAGGGATCGGAAGGCCCCGCACGGGCCTTCGACGTGCCAGCATTTAGTCAGAAGCATCGAAGCAGAAGCTCGAAGCAGAGCATCGAAGAGACAACGAAGGAGCGATGGCAGTGCGAGAGATATTCGCGGACATGCCGTGGTGGGTGAAGTGGGTCGCGGTGCCGGTCATCGCCATCGTCGTGTTCGGCGGTCTGATCGCCAGCGTCGTCGGCTTTGTGATCGGCCTGCTGTTCAAGGTGCTCGTGTTCGCCGCTCTGGTGGGTGGACTCATCTACGTCGTGCGGAAGTTCATGGTCGGCTCGTCATCACGGAGCCGCGATTGGTGAAGCCGCACGCACTTGTGTGCGGGTCCCGGTCGTTGCGTTGCGCGACCTTTCGCACGACCGGGGGAAGTTTCCTTGCGCGGCAGGCGCCAAT
This sequence comes from Streptomyces endophyticus, assembly GCF_035798155.1. Lineage (NCBI taxonomy): Bacteria > Bacillati > Actinomycetota > Actinomycetes > Kitasatosporales > Streptomycetaceae > Streptomyces > Streptomyces endophyticus. The sequence continues at coordinate 51,232 of NZ_JAOZYC010000127.1, forward strand.
CGGTGGCCAAGGGTTAGAGTCCGGAATTCGATGGCTTTAGCCCCCTGCGAGCCTCGAACACGCGGGGGTTCCCCACGCGCATCGGGAGTGAACCTTGGCCACGGTCGATACCGCACCCGCCGCCCCGCAGACACTCATCGGCTCCGTACAGCGGGCCATGCGACTGCTCGAGGCGGTCGCTTCCCATGACGACGGGGCGCCGGCCAAGCAACTCGCGCGGGAAGCCGGCCTTGCCCTTCCCACCGCGTACCACCTGCTGCGCACGCTGGCTCATGAGGGATATCTCCGCCGGGAGAACGGCGTCTTCGTTTTCGGTGACGCCGCCGAGCGTCTGAGCAGCAGCGGAGCACAGCAGAATCGTCGCAGCATGATCACCGATGCGCTGCGGCACTGGCGCGACACCATCGGTGTCCCGGTCTATTTCGCGGTCTACCGAGACGGCGAGATCGAGCTCGTCGCCGTCGCCGACACCCCGGCCAATCCGGCCGTCGAGGAGTGGGCCGACTTCCGGGAGACCGGCCATGCCCACGCCATCGGCCAGTGCCTGCTCTCCCAGCTCGACGAGGAGGCCCGCATGGACCACCTCGACCGCTATCCCGCGCAGTCCATCACCCCGTACTCGGTCCGGGACGATCGCGCGCTGCTACGGAAGCTGAGCCGGGTGGGCCGCATGGAACCGATCGTCGAGCGTCAGGAGTACGCGCTGGGAACGGCCTGTGCCGCGTTTCCGTTGACGATCGGGTCGACCGCGGCAACTTTGGCCATTTCTCTCCCTTCCCATCAGGCGGAGAAACTGCTGCCCACAGCCCGTCAGCTGCAGCACGAGATCGGCAGGCTGGTAGGAACACTCGCCTTCTCTATCAGCATTTGAAAACTCACTCCTTGTGATCCTGTGTGTACGTTGAGCAAGATGCCAGCAGTGTCAGGGAGATAATTCCTGGCCAATCGACGGCAAGTTGACGGGGTAGGCGATGCGCGAGTCGGTACAAGCAGTTCAAGCAGAGGTCATGATGAGCTTCCTCGTCTCCGAGGAGCTCTCGTTCCGCATTCCGGTGGAGCTCCGGTACGAGTCCACCGATCCGTACGCCGTGCGGCTGACCTTCCATCTGCCCGGAGACGCGCCCGTGACCTGGGCGTTCGGCCGGGAGCTCCTCGTCGACGGGGTCAACGGGGCCAGTGGCGAAGGAGATGTACAGGTCACACCGGTGGAGCGAGTGGGCGGCGCTGTCGGCGAGATGCCGGGAGAGGTGCACATCAGGCTCCAGGTCGGGGCGGACCAGGCCCTGTTCCGAGCCGGGGTCGCACCGCTCATCGCGTTCCTGGACCGGACGGACAAGCTCGTCCCACTGGGCCAGGAGGAGACAGGCGCGGACTTCGAGTCCGACCTCGACGAGGCTCTCGACCGGATCCTCGCCGAGGAACAGAGCGCGGGCTGACTCCCCATCGGCTCGTACGGCAGCAGACGGCTCACGCGACACCAGATGGTTTGTACGACACCGGACCAGACGTAACGCTTCAGCAGCGCGGTGCACCCGAGCAGTTCCGCGCCTTTCAGCGTTTACGCCGCCGGCCTCCGCCACCGCGTCCAGGCACGGGAGCGGCCTTCGCGGGCTCCCGGGTCTCCGGGCGGTCGGCGGAGACCACGAGTGCGGCCAGTGCGGTGGTCACCGGCACCGAGGCGACGAGGCCGATCGAGCCGACCAGCGTACGCACGATCTCCTCGGCCACCAGCTCGCTGTTGGCCACGTCGGCGACGCTGCTCTGCGCGATCGAGAAGAGCAGCAGCAGCGGCAGCGCGGCACCCGCGTAAGCCAGGACGAGCGTGTTGACGACGGACGCGATGTGGTCGCGGCCGATGCGGATCGCCGCCCGGTACAGGGCGCGCCGGCCCAGCGTCGGGTTCGCCTCGTGCAGCTCCCACACGGCAGAGGTCTGCGTGACCGTCACGTCGTCGAGCACACCGAGCGAGCCGATGATGACGCCGGCGAGCAGCAGACCGCTCATGTCGATGTCCGGGTACAGGCCGTGGATAAGACCCGTGTTGTCGTCGGTGTTGCCCGTCAGGGCCGCCCAGCCGATGAACAGCGAGCCCAACAGGCCGATCAGCAGCAGAGAGACGAGGGTGCCGAGCACGGCGACAGAGGTTCTGGCCGTCAGGCCGTGACACATGTAGAGCGCGATCAACATGATCGCGCTGGCCCCGACCACCGCGACGACCAGGGGGTTCGACCCCTGCAGAATCGCGGGCAGGATGAAGAACGTCAGCACCATAAAGCTGATCGCGAGCGCGACGAGTGCCATGACGCCGCGCATCCGGCCCACCACGACCACGGCCAGGGCGAAGATTCCGGCCAGCAGCACCATCGGAACCTTGCGGTTCACATCGGTGACCGAGTACTGCAGGTCCTTCGGTGCGTCCGGCGCGTAGGCGGCGATCACCTTCTGGCCCTCGTGCAACTGCCGCGGTGAATCCGGCTGGACGACCTCGGTGAACGTACGGCCTTTGTCCTTGCCGCTGTCGATCCGGATCGTCGCGTTCTCGCAGGTGCCACTGGTCTTCTGCTCGCCTGTGGTGCCCTGCTGCGCCGTGGGATCCCCGGTCGGGCTCTGCCCCTGGGCGTGCACGGAGGAGCAGTCGACCTGCTCGACCCGGGTGACCGTGGCCTGCTGTGTCTGCCGGTCGAAGCCGACGCCGCTGCGTTCGTGCGGCGGTGCGCCGCCCGGCCAGAGCACTGCGAGACCCACGACGACCGCGACCGAGAACGGGATCAGGACGGCCGCGATCACTTTGCGCAGGTGCCGCGAGACAGGTGCCGCCGGACCGTGGCTGTGGGAGTGCCCATGCGGCGGGTGGGACGGCGGAGCTGGGGGCTGTTGGCTGGTGGTCACCGCCAGATCATCGCAAGAACGGAGGGGGCCCTCTGGTCAACGCGGCGTGCGTCACGTTAGCGTGGAGGCGCTTTTGCCATCGCGGGAGCTCGGAGCACCGGGCTGAGAGGGCGCTGACCTTCGTCCCAGCGCGTTTCACGTGAAACAGCGTGGAACTGCGTGACCAGGAGACGAATATCGCTGCGTCGACCGCTGAACCTGTTACCGGGTAATGCCGGCGTAGGGAGTAGGTCTCATGACCACAACGGACGCGCACACGCCTGCCTCCAGCTCGACCGAGGAGGCCGGCCAGTCCATCGGCTGGCACAAGGGGTACATCAGGGGCTCGCGCCCCGACCTCCAGGTGCCGGTCCGCCAAGTGCACCTCACCAATGGGCAGTCGGTGACGCTGTACGACACCTCAGGTCCGTACACCGACCCGACCGTCGACACCGATGTCCGCCGCGGTCTCGCGCCGCTGCGAGAGAACTGGATCATCGCCCGCGGCGACACCGAGGAGTACGCGGGACGCCCCGCCCGTCCCGAGGACGACGGCATCAAGCACACGTCGCCGCGCGGCGGCCTGCGCAACCTCGACGCGGTCTTCCCCGGCCGCCCGCGCCAGCCGCGGCGCGGCCGGGGCGGCCAGGCCGTGACCCAACTCGCGTACGCGCGCCGGGGTGAGATCACCCCGGAGATGGAGTACGTGGCGATCCGGGAGAACGTCGCGCCGGAGGTCGTGCGCGAGGAGATCGCGGCTGGCCGGGCCGTGCTGCCCGCGAACGTCAACCACCCGGAGATCGAGCCGATGATCATCGGCAAGCGTTTCCTGGTGAAGGTCAACGCCAATATCGGCAACTCGGCCGTGACGAGCTCCATCGAGGAGGAGGTGGACAAGATGACCTGGGCGACCAAGTGGGGCGCCGACACGGTCATGGACCTCTCCACCGGTCGCAACATCCACACCACGCGCGAGTGGTTGCTGCGCAACTCCCCCGTCCCGATCGGCACCGTGCCGCTCTATCAGGCGCTCGAAAAGGTCGACGGCAAGGCCGAGGACCTGACCTGGGAGGTCTACAAGGACACGGTCATCGAACAGGCCGAGCAGGGCGTGGACTACATGACGGTTCACGCGGGCGTCCGCCTCCCGTTCGTCCCGCTGACCGCCGACCGCAAGACCGGCATCGTCTCCCGCGGCGGCTCGATCATGGCCGCGTGGTGCCTCGCGCACCACAAGGAGAGCTTCCTCTACGAGCACTTCGAGGAGCTCTGCGAGATCCTCGCGGCGTACGACGTCACGTACTCGCTCGGCGACGGACTGCGCCCCGGTTCCATCGCGGACGCCAACGACGAGGCACAGTTCGCGGAGCTGCGGACGCTCGGCGAGCTGAACTCCATCGCCAAGCGCCACAACGTGCAGACGATGATCGAGGGCCCGGGACACGTCCCGATGCACAAGATCAAGGAGAACATCGACCTTCAGCAGGAGATCTGCGAGGAGGCGCCGTTCTACACGCTCGGCCCGCTGACCACCGACGTCGCCCCGGCGTACGACCACATCACGTCCGGGATCGGCGCCGCGATGATCGCCTGGTGGGGCACGGCGATGCTCTGCTACGTCACGCCGAAGGAGCACCTGGGCCTGCCCAACCGCGACGACGTGAAGACCGGCGTCATCACGTACAAGATCGCGGCGCATGCGGCGGACCTCGCCAAGGGGCACCCGGACGCGCAGGCCTGGGACGACGCGCTCTCCGACGCCCGCTTCGAGTTCCGCTGGGAGGACCAGTTCAACCTGGCCCTCGATCCGGACACGGCGCGGGCGTTCCACGACGAGACGCTGCCGGCGGAGCCCGCGAAGACGGCGCACTTCTGCTCGATGTGCGGGCCGAAGTTCTGCTCGATGAAGATCTCGCAGGACATCCGGCGCGAACACGGCACCACCTCCTCGGAGATCGAGGAGGGCATGGAGCAGAAGTCCAAGGAGTTCGCGCAGGCCGGCAACCGCGTGTATCTGCCGATCGCCGACTGACGGCATGACGGTGAGGCCCCTCGTGTGCGAGGGGCCTTGTCGTCGGGCACGGCCCGGGGGCCGCCGGAGGGTCAGTCCGGCTGGTGGTCCGGGCCGCCGAAGTCAGGGCTGGAGAAGTCCGGGCTCGAATAGCCGGCGCGCTGGCCCGTGGCCGTGCCGCCACCGTCGGGGCTGCTGAACCCCGGCCTGTTGTAGCCGAGTTGCGGCATGCGCCCGCCGGAGCCGCCGCGGCCCCCGAGGGGCGAGCCACCGCCCGCCGAGGGGTCCGCCAGGGCGTCCCGCAGGAACGGCAGGATGCCCCGGTCCAGGAGCGCGACGCGCCAGGCTTCCCTGGCCTGCTTCACTTCCTCGCTCGCCTCGCCGTGCGCGCTTGCCTGGAGCGACGTCGACCCATTGCGCAACGCCGCGAGCAGCAGGCAGACCGCCGCGACGAGAATGCTGGCCGCGGTGATCGCGCCGAAGACCCAGCCGAAGGTGCGCAGGGTCCTGGCGAAGCCCGGCACCGGATTGAGCATGCTCAGGACGTAGCCGACGATCAGGAAGATCATGGCTGCGGTCCCGGCCAGGACCGGGGCGAGCACGACGGCGACCGCGGCGATGCCCGGTCCCTTGCTCTCCCCGCTGGAGTTGCCTCCTTCACGTAGCGGACGCAGGAGCCGCGGTGTGGAGCGCAGTTCCTCACGGACCTTGACGTAGCGCTGGTACTCGTCGGCGGCCGCCGTGTTGATCAGTGCGGCGGCGCCGAGCGCCATCGTGCGCAGCTGTTCGGGGTTGAGCCGCTGGCCCACGGCGGCGAGTTCAGGCCGATTCGGTGCGGTACGCAGCGCGTCATCGAGGAGCCGCTCGAACTCTGGACGGTCCTCGTTCAGCAAATGCGGAGCGCTGTTCATGTGCATCCCCCGATGCTCCGTAGGGCTTGGTGGCCCGCATGGGTGCGAGCCGTCGGGCAGAAACGGAGGGGAGCCTGCTACGGATAAGCCGATGGTAGAGCTGTCACGGCACGCGGTGACAGGGGGTTTCCGGAAATTGGCCCTGCGGCCGGTCGGATCCTCCGCTTTCGCGCCTGCCCCGCGAAGTCTCAGATATCCATGGGCAGTTGCTGGACGAGCAGCTTTCCAGCCATGGTCACGCCGCCGTCCATGGCGATGGCCAGGCCGTTCGCGTACACATGCGGGCCCTCGACGGGGGGCCTGCCGTCCTCGCTGTCCCCGTCCTCGCCACCGACCTCGCCGAGCAGATACGGGATCGGGCTGTGGCCGTGCACGATGCGCGAGCCGCCATAGGTGTCGAGGAGCTGTCGCACGGCGCCGGGCCCCGACTCCTCGTCCTTGAACGCGAACCGCTTGGTGAACTTGCGGAACAGGTCCCAGCACTCGTCCGCGTCATTGCGCGTGAGCGTCTCGCGCACCGTGTCGTTGACGGCCTCGATGGAGTCGCCGTAGTCGAGATACGCGGTGGTGTCCGAGTGCGTGAGCAGATGGTCGTCCTCGATCTCGATCGCGTCGAGCCGGGACATCCACTGCAGATGTACGTCCTGGAGGCGGTCCATGTCGGCCTTCTGCCCGCCGTTGAGCAACCAGGCCGCCTGGAACGTGGCGGTGCCCGCTCCGGAGTTCACGGGCGTGTCGCCGAACCGCTTCGCGCCGAGCAGCAGCAGCTCGTGGTTGCCCATGAGCGCCTTGCAGTAGCCGCCCGCGGCCGCCGCCTCCGCGGACAGCCGCATGACGAGGTCGATGACGCCGATCCCGTCGGGCCCGCGATCGGTGAAGTCGCCGAGGAACCACAGGCGCGCGGTGCCCGCCGCCCAGTCGCCCTCCGCGTCGATCAGGCCCTGCTCGCGGAGCGCGGCGAGCAGCTCGTCGAGGTAGCCGTGCACATCGCCGACGACGTACAGCGGGCCGAGGCCCTCGTCCCCCGTGGGCGCGGGCTGCGTCACCTCGATCTGGACGGTGTCGCCCGGGTCGATGACCGGCAGGTCGCGCTCGGTCGGCGTGTAACCCTCGGGATGATCCTCGGGACTCTCGGCGCCGGGCGCGGGGACGTCGGGGTCCGTCGGCTGCACGTTCGCCGGTACGTCATGGACGTACGCGGGAACACGGAAGTCGCGCAGCGTCCCCGTGCCCGCTGCGGATCCCAGACCGGCCCCCTGAGTCATCGACCCCTCCACCACCATTGCGCCGCCTGTGCACCGTATCGGACTGCCTGGTCGCAGCGGCCCGCGGTGTCGTGCGCCCATCATAGGAATGCGGCTCGCGCTGTGTGATGCACCAGGGGTGGTGAATCGGTGACGGGCGGCTGATCGCCGTGCATTTCTCCCGAATTGGTGTGGACTTTTCTCTGCGGAGGAGTCGGTGGAGGGGGCGGGCCGGGGCGGTCAGCCCTGTCCCGGAGAGCGGGGAGGGCTGACCGTGGTGCGGTGCGGGCGCCGCTGGGACGAGGTCCGCACGATGAGTTCGGTCGGCATCACCTGCTCGACCGGCTGGTCGGACTCGACCCCTTCGATGGCGTCGATGAGGAGCTGCACGACGGATGTCCCGATCCGCCGCGGTTTGAGCGAGAGGGTGGTGATGGGCGGTTCCGTGTTCGAGTAGACGGTCGACTCGCTGCAGCACACGAGCAGCAGATCGTCCGGGACGCGCAGCCCGTAGCGGCGCGCCGCGGCGAGCAGATCGGTGCCGTTGGGATCGAAGAGGCCGTAGACCGCGTCCGGGCGGTCGGGCCGGGCGAGCAGCCGGTCGGCTGCGACGGCGCCCGCGCACGGGTCGTGCGCGGGGTACGACTCGTAGACCGGTTCCTGTCCGATCCGCTCGCACCAGCGCAGATACGCCGAGGTGGAGAGGTGCGTGTACGTGTCGGTGGTGGTGCCGGTCAGCAGGCCGATGCGGCGGGCGCCGGACTCGGCGAGGTGGTCGAGGATGCCGAGTACGGCGGCCTCGTGGTCGTTGTCGACCCAGGCGGTCACGGGCAGGGTGCCCGCGGGACGTCCGTCGGAGACGACAGGCAGGCCCTGGCGGACCAGCTCGGTGACGACCGGATCATGGTCGGAGGGGTCGATGACGACGGTGCCGTCGAGTGCGACGTTCGACCACACGTCGTGGCGTGAGGTGGCGGGCAGGATGACGAGGGCGTACCCGCGGGCGAGCGCGGCCGAGGTGGCGGCGCGGGCCATCTCGGCGAAGTACGCGAATTCTGTGAAGGTGAAAGGTTCATCCCCGTACGTCGTCACGGTCAGGCCGATGAGGCCCGATTTCCCGGTACGGAGCGTGCGAGCGGCCGCGGAGGGGCGATAGCCCAACCGTTCGGCGACCTCGCGGACGTGGCGTCGGGTGGCGTCCGGGAGCCGGCCCTTACCGTTGAGCGCGTCGGACACAGTCGTGATCGAGACCCCGGCGGCTGCGGCAACGTCTCTGATGCCTGCCCGGATCGGCCGGGTGCCCCTGCGGGTTGTCTCTGCCCGGCTCACCTGGTGCTTCCCTGCTGCTGTCATGGCGAGCCGATAGTAGGGCTCATTCGGCTGCATGGTGGGGGCGCATATGCAGGCGTTGACAGGCACGTTTCTGCAAGGTGATTACCCATCATCGACCTTGAAATAAAAGGGAGTTGGCGGGTTGAACTATGGCACTTTGCTTGTCGTCGCGCATGGGCCTGCCAAGTCGGCGATGTTGCGAGTAGGTCTCAACTCACCTTCACGGGTGATGCGCGCCACGGCGCGAGCTACCGGCGCGCGCCAGGGAGAGGAGCGCTCCCCCCTCTCCGCACGCCTTGGGGAGGGGTCGGGACCCGGGCCATTGGGGAGCGCGGCGAATCCTCTTAAGGTGAGCAGTATTGGAACGGTGCCCACAAGGAGGACTGCGGTGAGCGAGATCAACCCCAAGCTGCGTGCGGAGCTGGCGGGGATCCCTGCCTACAAGCCCGGCAAGCCGGCCGCTGCCGGAGGACCGGTGGCGTACAAGCTGTCCTCCAACGAGAATCCGTATCCTCCGTTGCCCGGAGTGATGGAGCAGGCGATCGCCGCCGCCGGGACCTTCAACCGCTACCCGGACATGGCGTGCACCGGCCTGATGAACGAGCTGTCCGACCGTTTCGGTGTGCCCGTCTCTCATCTGGCCACGGGAACCGGCTCGGTCGGTGTCGCGCAGCAGCTGCTCCAGGCGACCTCGGGGCCCGGCGATGAGGTCATCTACCCGTGGCGGTCCTTCGAGGCGTACCCGATCATCACGCAGATCAGCGGCGCGACGTCGGTGAAGGTGCCGCTCACGCCGAGCGAGGACCACGACCTCGACGCCATGATCGACGCGATCACCGACCGCACGCGCCTCATCTTCGTCTGCAACCCCAACAACCCCACGGGCAACGCCATCCGCCGGGCGGAGCTGGAACGGTTCCTCGACCGGGTGCCCTCCGATGTCCTGGTGGTCCTCGATGAGGCGTACCGCGAGTTCATCCGCGATACCGAGGTGCCGGACGGCGTCGAGATCTACCGGGACCGGCCGAACGTGGCGGTGCTGCGGACCTTCTCGAAGGCGTACGGGCTCGCGGGGCTGCGCGTGGGCTTCGCCATCGCGCACGAGCCGGTCGCCGCGGCGCTGCGCAAGACGGCGGTCCCCTTCGGCGTGAGCCAGCTCGCACAGGACGCGGCGGTCGCCTCGCTGCGCGCCGAGGACGAGCTGCTCGGTCGGGTCGGCTCATTGGTGGCCGAGCGCGCGCGGGTCGTCGAGGGGCTGCGGGCGCAGGGCTGGACGGTGCCCGAGACGCAGGCCAACTTCGTGTGGCTGCGGCTGGGGGAGAAGACGCTGGACTTCGCGGCTGCCTGTGAGCGGGCGGGCGTGGTCGTCCGGCCGTTCGCGGGGGAGGGTGTGCGCACCACGATCGCGGAGACCGAGGCCAATGACATCTTCCTGCGGACGGCCGAGGAGTTCCGCAAGGAGCTGTAGGGCGCCGCGCGTTGGCCGTGCGTCGTAGCCACAGGGGGTCTCCCGAAGTAAGGGGGGACCCCCTCTCGTATGCCGAAAGCCAGTACGACATAATGCTTGTGAATGTGAACGCGTTCACAAGCGTGTCTCGGTTCCTCCCGAGATTTGTGGGATTAAAGGGGCAAACTGCCGCTGTGACCACGGCGATGTAAGGAGAAGACGCAGTGGACCCGACAACGGTCGCCCTCGCGCCGGAGACCCTGGCGCGATGGCAGTTCGGCATCACCACCGTCTACCACTTCCTGTTCGTCCCACTGACGATCTCTCTTGCCGCGCTCACGGCGGGCCTGGAGACGGCATGGGTGCGCACGGGCAAGGAGAAGTACTTCCACGCCACGAAGTTCTGGGGGAAGCTTTTCCTGATCAATATCGCGATCGGTGTCGCGACCGGTCTCGTGCAGGAGTTCCAGTTCGGCATGAACTGGTCGGACTACTCGAAGTTCGTCGGTGACGTCTTCGGTGCTCCGCTCGCGATGGAGGCGCTGATCGCCTTCTTCTTCGAGTCCACCTTCATCGGACTGTGGATCTTCGGCTGGGACAAGCTGCCGAAGAAGATCCACTGCGCCTGCATGTGGATGGTGTCGATCGGCACGCTCGCCTCGGCCTACTTCATCCTGGCGGCCAACTCCTGGATGCAGCACCCGGTCGGCTACGAGATCGACAAGCAGACCGGCGTGGCCCGTCTCAACGACATCTGGCACGTCCTCTTCCAGAACACCGCGGTCGTGCAGTTCACGCACACCGTCTCCTCCGCCTTCCTGACCGGCGGAGCGTTCATGATCGGCATCTCCAGCCTGCTGCTCTGGAAGATCAAGAAGCAGAAGGACGCCGGCGAGCAGGTCGACCGCAAGCGGACCGTCACGCTGCGCAGCTCGCTCCGGATCGGACTGGTCACCGCGATGATCGCGGGCGTCCTGGTCGCCCTCTCCGGCGACCAGCTGGCCAAGGTGATGTTCAAGCAGCAGCCGATGAAGATGGCGGCGGCGGAGGCGCTGTGGGACACCGAATGTCCCGCACCGTTCTCCATCTTCGCCGTCGGCAACGTGAACAAGGGCCACAACTCCGTCGAGATAGAGCTTCCGGGCCTGCTCTCGTTCCTGGCCGACGACAACTTCACCAGCTGTGTCCCCGGCATCCACGAGACCGCCAAGGCCGAGGCCGAGAAGTACGGCGGCTCCCCCAACGACTACATCCCCAACATCTTCGTCACCTTCTGGGGCTTCCGCCTGATGATCGGCATCGGGCTTACCGCTGCCGTCGCCGCGGGCGCCGGATTCTGGCTGACCCGGAAGAAGCGATGGCTGTTGCCCGAGCATCGAAGGGGCGAGGACGAAATCCCCAAGCTGATGCTCACCAACAAGAAGGAACTCGGCCCGACCGTCACGAAGTGGGGCTGGCGGGTCGGCATGGCCTCGCTGGTCTTCCCCTTCATCGCCAACTCCATCGGCTGGATCTTCACCGAGATGGGCCGTCAGCCCTGGGCCGTCTTCGGCCTGTTCCGGACCGCGGACTCGGTCTCCCCCGGTGTCAGCCAGACCGAGATGGCGATCTCGCTCACCGTTCTGACCCTGCTGTACGCGGTGCTGTTCTGGATCAACGTACGGCTGATGAAGAAGTACGCCCTCAAGGGTCCCGACACGGACGAGGAACCGCCCACCAAGGACCCGAAGTTGCGTGGTCCTTCGGGGGGCGACTCCGATGACGACGACGCCGACAAGCCACTGACCTTCGCGTACTGAGAGGAGAAACGCCATGGGCCTCAACGACTTCTGGTTCCTTCTGATCGCCGTTCTGTGGACCGGCTACTTCTTCCTCGAAGGCTTCGACTTCGGGGTGGGCATCCTGACGCGGCTGCTCGCGCGCGACAGGACCGAGCGGCGCGTGCTGATCAACATCATCGGGCCGGTGTGGGACGGCAACGAGGTCTGGCTGCTCACCGCGGCCGGCGCGATGTTCGCCGCGTTCCCCATCTGGTACGCGACGTTCTTCAGCGCCTTCTACCTGCTGCTCGTGATCGCGTTGCTGCTGCTGATCGTGCGCGTGCTGTCCTTCGAGTACCGGCACCAGCGGTCGGAGGAGAGCTGGCAGCGCAACTGGGAGCTGGTGCTCTTCGTCAGCTCGCTGCTGCTGCCGTTCCTGTGGGGCGTGATGTTCGCCGACATGGTGCACGGTGTGCCGATCAACTCCCAGCAGGACTTCGCCGGTTCGTTCGGCGACCTGCTGACCTGGTGGGGACTGCTCGGCGGCCTCGCCTTCACCGCCGTGTGCACGCTGCACGGCGCCGTGTTCACCGCGCTGAAGACCGAGGGCGACATCCGGGTACGGGCGCGTGCGCTCGCGACGAAGGCGGGTGTGGCCACCGTGCTGCTGGGCGGCGGGTTCCTCGCCTGGATCCAGGTCGAGCGCGGAACGGTGTGGACCGCGGTGGCCTTTGCCGTGGCGGTCGTCGGGCTGCTCGGCACGCTCGTGATGAACGCCAAGGGGCGCGAGGGCTGGGCCTTCAGCTTCAACGGGATCGCGATCGCGGCCGTGGTGGCGGCGATCTTCCTGGCCCTGGTGCCGAACGTCATGCCGTCCTCGCTCAATGACGCGTGGAACCTGACGATCGACAACACGTCGTCGGGCCCGTACACGCTGAAGGTGATGACCTGGGTCGCCGGGATCATGACGCCGCTGGTTCTGCTCTACCAGGGCTGGACCTACTGGGTGTTTCGCAAGCGGCTCAGCACGAGCCACATTCCTGCCGAAGCGCACTGAGCGCCTTCAAGAGGGCGTGCTGAGCGCCTTCAAGAGGGCGCGCCGAGCGCCTTCGCCCCGTCTGCGTTCGTCTACGTGAGGGTGTGTTTCACGTGAAACCGATCGACCAGCGTCTGTTCCGGTACGGCCGGGCCTCTCGCCTCTTCCTGATCGCGGTGGTGGCCCTGGGCGCCGCCGGGGCGGGCCTGGTCATCGCGCAGGCGATGCTCATCGCCGAGATCGTGGTGGGCGCGTTCCAGCACGGCCTCGGCGTGGCCGAACTGCGGGCTCCGCTGCTGCTGTTGACGGCGGTCGCGGCGGGGCGCGGGCTCGTGGCCTGGCTGACCGAGCTGGCCGCGCACCGGGCGAGCGCGGCGGTCAAGTCGGAGCTGCGCAGGCGGTTGTTGGAGCGGGCCGCGCGGCTCGGCCCCGGGTGGTTGAGCGGGCAGCGCACCGGGTCCCTCGTGGCGCTCGCGACGCGCGGCGTGGACGCCCTCGACGACTACTTCTCCCGCTATCTGCCGCAGTTGGGGCTCGCGGTGGTGGTCCCGGTGGCGGTGCTCGCCCGCGTCGTCACCGAGGACTGGGTGTCGGCGGCGATCATCGTCGGCACGCTGCCCCTCATCCCGATCTTCATGATGCTGATCGGCTGGGCGACCCAGTCCCGGATGGACCGCCAGTGGCGGCTGCTCTCCCGGCTCTCGGGCCACTTCCTGGACGTCGTCGCGGGTCTGCCGACCCTGAAGGTGTTCGGCCGCGCCAAGGCGCAGGCCGAGTCCATCCGCAAGATCACCGGCGAGTACCGCAGGGCGACGATGCGCACCCTGCGGATCGCCTTCCTCTCGTCGTTCGCGCTGGAGCTGCTGGCCACGCTGTCGGTCGCGCTCGTCGCCGTGACCATCGGCATGCGGCTCGTGCACGGCGAGATGGATCTGTACATCGGGCTCGTGATCCTGGTGCTCGCGCCCGAGGCGTATCTGCCGCTGCGGCAGGTGGGCGCGCAGTACCACGCGGCGGCCGAGGGGCTCGCCGCGGCGGAGGAGATCTTCGCGGTCTTGGAGTCGCCGCTGCCCGAGGACGGCACGCGCGATGTCCCCGCAGCCGGCGGAATCGGGTTTGAAAGCGTTTCTGTTCGCTACGAAGGGCGGTCCTCGGAGGCCGTCTCCCATGTCTCCTTCAAGGTCGACGAGGGCGAGACCGTGGCGCTCGTAGGACCGAGCGGAGCGGGCAAGTCGACGCTGGTCAGTGCCCTGTTGGGTTTTGTGCGCCCCTGTAGTGGGCGGATTTCCGTCGGTGGTGTCGATCTCGCCGAGGTGTCGCGCGAGGCGTGGCACGCGCGCGTGGCGTGGGTTCCGCAGCGGCCGCAGCTGTACGCCGGTTCGATCGCGGACAACGTACGGCTCGCGCGGCCCGAGGCCGATGACGCCACGGTGCTCGCCGCGCTGCGGGAGGCCGGGGCCCTGGAGTTCGTCGAGGCGTTGCCCGAGGGCATGGCGACCGTGCTCGGGGAGGACGGCGCCGGGCTCTCCGCCGGGCAGCGGCAGCGGCTCGCGCTCGCGCGGGCGTTCCTCGCGGACCGGCCGGTCGTGCTGCTCGACGAGCCCACGGCCGCGCTCGACGGCGGGACCGAGGCGGGCATCGTCGACGCGGTGCGCCGGCTCGCCGTGGGGCGGACCGTGCTGCTCGTCGTGCACCGTCCCGCGCTGCTCGCCGTCGCGGACCGGGTCGTACGGATCGAGGCGCCCGGTGCGGTGCCGGCGCAGGTGCGCGGCGCCGCGCACGAGAGCCCGTCCGCGCAGGCCTTCGCCGAGGCGGTCGAAGCCACGCCGGTGGAGGCACGCGGCGATGTGCCGGTGGACCGGCGCCATGTGCTCGTACGGCTGCGCGACGCCGCCAGGCCGCGCCGCTCGCGGCTCGCGCTCGCCCTGCTGCTCGGCGCGCTCGCGCTGGGCAGCGCGGTCGGTCTGATGGCGACGTCCGGGTGGCTGATCTCGCGGGCCTCGCAGATGCCGCCGGTGCTGTACCTGATGGTCGCGGTGACGGCCACGCGCGCGTTCGGCATCGGGCGGGCCATCTTCCGGTACATGGAGCGGCTCGTGTCGCACGACGCCGTGCTGCGGATGCTGGCCGACACCCGGGTCGCCGTGTACGGGCGCCTGGAGCGGCTCGCCCCTGCGGGGCTGCGCACGACGCGGCGCGGCGACCTGCTCTCCCGGCTCGTCGCCGATGTGGACGCCCTGCAGGACTACTGGCTGCGCTGGCTGTTGCCCGCGTCGGTCGCCGCGCTCGTGGGCGTGGGGTCGGTGGCGTTCACCGCGTGGTTGCTGCCCACCGCGGGTGCCGTGCTCGCCGTGGGGCTGCTGCTCGCCGGGGTCGGGGTGCCGCTGTTGTCGGGCGCGGTGTCACGACGCGCGGAGCGGAGGCTCGCCCCCGCGCGCGGGGGCCTCGCCACGAAGGTGGCCGAGCTGCTCACCGGCACCGCCGAACTGACGGTCTCGGGCGCGCTGCCGCGACGTACGAAGGAGGCCGCGGAAGCCGACTCCGTGCTGACGCGGATCGCCTCGCGCGCCGCCACCGCGACCGCGCTCGGCGACGGACTCACCGCGCTGATCACCGGCCTGACCGTGGCGGCGGCCGCGCTGGTCGGCGTCCAGGGCGTGCGCGCGGGACAGCTCGACGGAGTGTCGCTCGCGGTCGTCGTCCTGACGCCGCTCGCCGCGTTCGAGGCGGTGCTCGGCCTGCCGCTCGCCGTGCAGCACCGTCAGCGCGTCCACAAGAGCGCTGAGCGGGTCTACGAGGTCCTGGACGCGCCGGAACCCGTACGGGAGCCCGAGCGGCCCGCACAGGCCCCGCAGGATCCCTTCCCGCTCGTCGTGCGCGGCCTCACCGCCCGCTACGAGGGCCAGGAGCGGGACGCGCTCGCCGGCCTCGACCTGACGCTGGAGCGCGGCCGTCGCGTCGCCGTCGTCGGCCCGTCGGGTTCGGGAAAGACGACCCTCGCCCAGGTGTTGCTGCGTTTCCTCGACGCGGACGCCGGGACGTACACGCTCGGCGGTGTCGACGCGTCGGCCCTCGACGGCGACGCGGTCCGGCGCCTGGTCGGGCTGTGCGCCCAGGACGCGCACCTCTTCGACAGCAGCCTGCGCGAGAACCTGCTGCTCGCCAGGAAGGACGCCACCGAGGACGACCTGTGGGCGGTGCTCGGCCGCGTACGTCTACGGGAGTGGGCGCAGGCGCTGCCGGACGGGCTCGACACCCTGGTGGGTGAGCACGCCGCACGTCTCTCGGGCGGCCAGCGGCAGCGGCTCGCGCTTGCCCGAGCGTTGCTCGCCGACTTCCCCGTCCTCGTGCTCGACGAGCCCGCGGAACACCTCGACCTGGAGACGGCGGACGCGCTCACCGCGGATCTCCTGGACGTCACGCGGGGGCGGACGACGGTGTTGATCACGCACCGCCTCGCAGGTCTGGAGGCCGTGGACGAGGTGCTCGTGCTCGACGGCGGCCGGGTCGCCCAGCGCGGTCCGTACGCCGAGCTCGTCGCGGTCGACGGGCCGCTTCGGGAGCTTCGGCTTCGGGAGGGCGCGGCGGAGGCGCTGGCCGGCGCGGGGAGCTGAGGCAGCCGGATCCGGACCTCGGCGCCCCTCGCCAACCCGATCCCGACTTTCCTCACCAATTGGCACTAATTAGGCTCGCAGCATGGCAGCACCCACGGACCCCGGCGCCCCGCCTCCCGACGAGCCCGCCGCGGCTTCCCTGGAGGCGGCGACTCAGGCGACACGAAGCCTGCACGGTCTGTCGGCCGAACTGACCGCCCGGCTGCCGCAGCTCCTCGAAGCGATGCGTTCCGTGGGCACAGGCCTCGAACTGCACACCACGCTCGACCGGATCTGCGAGACGGCCGCCGAACTGACCGACGCCAAGTACGCCGCGATCGGCGTCGTCGCCGAGGACGGCGACGGGCTCGCGGACTTCGTCTACTCCGGGATCGACGAGGAGGCCGCGCGGCTCATCGGGCGGCTGCCCGACGGGCACAAGGGACTGCTCGGCGCGCTCATCCACGACCCCGTGACGGTGCGCCTCGCGAACCTCGCGGACGACCCGCGCTCCTGCGGCTTTCCCGCGCACCATCCGCCGATGCACACGTTTCTCGGCCTCCCCATCCGCGTACAGGGCGAGATCTTCGGAAACCTCTACCTCACGGAGAAGCACGGCGGCGGCGAGTTCAACGACGACGACCTGAACATGGTCCGGGTGCTCGCCACGGAGGCGGGCATCGCCATCGGCAACGCGCGCCTCTACGAAGCGGCCAAGCAGCGCGAGCGGTGGATCGACGGCTCGGTGGCGGTGACGACCGCGCTGCTCTCGGGCGGCGACGCAGACGACGCGCTCCAGGTGGTCGCCGAACAGTCCCGGCACCTCTCGGACTCGGCGGCCGGCATAGTGATGCTGCCCGCTGAGGAGGGCGGCATGGAGATCGTCGCCGTCGACGCGGACGGGCCCTCCACCGCGCTCGGCGTGATCGTGCCGCCGGAGAGCGAGATCATCTCCGAACTGCTCGACGGGAAGGCCGTGTTCGTCGACGACGCGGCCACCGATACCCGCATGCTGACCGGGCTCGCGCAGGACTACGGGCCGTCCATGATGCTGCCCCTCCAGAGCGGCGGGCGGGTCCTGGGGACATTGGTGATGACCCGCGCGCGCGGGGAGCGTCCTTTCAGCGAGGCGGAGCGCACCCTGGCCACCCAGTTCGCGTCCCAGGCCGCGCTCGCCCTGGTCTCGGCCGACGCGCAGCGCGACCGGGAGCGCCTCGCCGTCCTGGAGGACCGCGACCGGATCGCGCGCGATCTGCACGACCTCGTCATCCAGCGCCTCTTCGCCACCGGGATGATGCTGGAGACCGCCCAGCGCCGCTCCGTGGTGCCCGAGGTACAGGCCGGTGTCGGCAAGGCGGTCGACGAGCTCGACACCACGATCCAGGAGATCCGCACCGCGATCTTCGCCCTCCAGCAAGGGCCGACCGAGGCGCCGTCGGGTCTGCGCACCAAGGTGGTCCGCGAGATCAACATGGCCGCCGTGCCGCTCGGGTTCAAGCCCTCGTACCGCTTCCTCGGACCCGTCGACACGGTCGTCGGCGAGCTCACCGGCAAGCACCTCATCGCGGCGCTGCGCGAGGCCCTCTCGAACGCGTTCCGGCACGCGGAGGCCGACCGCATCGACGTCGTCGTGGACGCCACCGTGCTCCTCCCCGACGGGCGGCAGGGCGTCCGTCTGACGGTCGCGGACGACGGGGTGGGCATCAAGGAGGGCGGGCGGCGCAGCGGCCTGAAGAACCTCCAGAAGCGGGCCGAATCGCTCGGCGGCGCCAGTTGGCACGGAGCGGGGCTCGACGGGGACGGCACGACGGTGGTGTGGCAGGCGCCCCACTGACGCCTTGCCGAGGGGTGCGGGTGGCGCCGCCCGCCCCGGTTTGGCGGTACGTTCCTGCGCCGTACGGGGCACCCGTTCCCTCGGCCGTACCAGCCCCACAGGAAGCCCGGCGTGCGGCGGTCGACGATCCGATGCATGCGTCATGGACCCCGCCGAACCAGCACATCGCTCGTCCTCCCGGTGCTGCTGTGCGCCCTCGTGGCCCTCGGTGGCCCGCCCACGGTCTCCCAGGGCGCGGAGGGACCCGAGGCGAGCGCGGACGTCGCGCGCCTCTTCGAGGAGGCGTCCACGGCGACGCAGCGCTACGAAGCGGGCCGTAAGGCCGCCTCCGTACAGAAGGCGGAGGTACGGACGATGGAGCGGCTGCTCGTGCGGGAGCGGCGGCAGATCTCCGTGCTCCACGACGACCTCGGCCGGATCGCCCGCGCCCAGTACCGCAGCGGCGGCGACATCCCCCTCACGGCGCAGATGCTGCTGGCCGGGAACCCCGAGAAGCTGATGCACGGTCAACGGGCGGTCTGGCAGGCCGATCTGGCCCTCAACAACGCTGTGGACAAGAGCAGGCGCGCCGAGCGCAGGCTCGCGGACGGACAGCGCAGGGCGGCGGACGCGTGGCGCTCCCTGAAGGAGCGCAACGCACGGCTCGTCATCCTTAAGAAGGGCATCGAGAGCAAGCTCGAAGCGGCGCGGTGGCAGCTCCAGGGACAGGCGGACACCTCGGTCGCCGCGGGGAAGTGCCGGGGCGCCGTACGCCTCAAGGAGCCGAAAAACTCAACCACGCGCGCGTGGCTGCCTCCTGTGGAGAAGTACGAGCTGTCCGCGGGCTTCGACAGCGCGGGCGAGCGCTGGTCGCACCGGCACACCGGGCAGGACTTCGCGGTCGACATCGGCACCCCGGTACGGGCGGTGGGCGCGGGCCGCGTGGTGAGTGTGTCCTGCGGTGGCGCCTTCGGCATCGAGGTCGTCGTGCGGCATCCCGGCGGTTACTACACGCAGTACGCGCACCTCGCCGCGGTCACCGTCGACCAGGGGCAGAAGCTCCGCGCGGGGCAGTGGGTCGGGCAGTCGGGCACCACCGGCAACTCGACAGGGCCGCACCTCCACTTCGAGGTGCGGCTCACGCCGTATCTGGGGTCCGGGGTGGACCCGGTGAAGTGGTTCGCCGAGCGCCACGTGAAGCTGTAGGCGGCGTGGAGCTACTGGGCCTGGTGAAGCTTCTGGGCGGGGGCGTGCGCGGCCAGGATGTCCTCGATGACGCGGGCCACGCCGTCTTCGTTGTTGGTCGCCGTACGGCCGGTCGCCGAGGCCAGGACCTCGGGGTGCGCGTTCCCCATCGCGTAGGACGTGCCCGCCCAGGCGAGCATCTCCATGTCGTTGGGCATGTCCCCGACGGCGACCACCTCGGTGGGCGCGATGCCGCGCTCCGCGCAGCACATGGCGAGCGTGCTCGCCTTGGAGACGCCGGGACCGCTGATCTCCAGGAGCGCGCTCGGGCTCGACCGGGTGATGGCCGCCCGGTCGCCCACACCCGCGCGGGCCAGGGCGAGGAACTCGTCGGGGTCGAGCTCGGGGTGGTGGGCGAGGAGCTTGAGCACCGGCTGGTCCGCGACGGACGCGCCCTCGAAGTCCGCGGCCAGCAGCTTCTCCGCGGGTGCGACGGTCTCCCCGGGGCCCAGGTGCAGCGGCGGGTACGTGGGCTCGTGGTGCAGGCCGCCGGTGCGCTCGACGGCGAAGGTGGTGCCGGGGGCCGTCGCCCGCAGGATGCGGACGACGTCGAGCGCGTCCGGCACCGTAAGCTCGCGGATCTTGACGAAGCGGTGCTCGCCCGCGCCGCCGTGCAGGTCCACGACGGCGGCGCCGTTCCCGCAGATCGCCAGGCCGTGGCCGTGCACATGGTCGCTGACGACATCCATCCAGCGGGCCGGGCGGCCCGTCACGAAAAAGACCTCGATGCCGGCCTCCTCCGCGGCGGCGAGCGCGGCGACCGTACGCGGCGAAACGGTCTTGTCGTCGT
This sequence comes from Streptomyces endophyticus, assembly GCF_035798155.1. NCBI lineage: Bacteria > Bacillati > Actinomycetota > Actinomycetes > Kitasatosporales > Streptomycetaceae > Streptomyces > Streptomyces endophyticus. The sequence continues at coordinate 71,282 of NZ_JAOZYC010000127.1, forward strand.
GCAGCAACGTTCCGTCGAGGTCGGTGGCGATCAGCCGGGGCGTGGGGGCGGAGGGGGCCGGAGTCCGGGGCCCGGGAGTCGGTGAGGTCACCGACCCATGGTCGCGCATATGCGCGCACGGGCGTGCTGCGGGGCGCACAGATGAGTACGAACCTGGCTCATGCGCCCCACCCGGGGCACGGCGTGACGGAGTCCGATTCAGTCGAGTTGGGACAGGGCCTCCGTGGCGATCGCCTCGAAGGTCTTCTGGTCGGCCGCGAACGCGGTGTCGGGGATCGGCCAGTGCAGCACGAGCTCGGTGAAGCCCAGCTCCCGGTGCCTGCCCGCGAAGTCCACGAAGGCGTCGACGGAGGCGAGGGGGCGGGTGCGGTCCGGGGTGAACCCGGTGAGCAGGACCTTGTCCGGTTCGTCCGCGTCGCGGCCGATGGCCTCGCACGCGGAGGCCAGCTTCGCGACCTGCCCGCGAATGGCCTGAATCGATTCCTCCGGGGTGCCCGTCTCGTACAGCTTCGGGTCGCCGGTGGTCACCCATGCCTGCCCGTGCCGCGCGGCGAGCTTCAGGCCGCGCGGGCCCGTAGCGGCGACCGCGAACGGCAGCCGGGGTCGCTGTACGCAGCCCGGGATGTTCTGTGCGCCGACGTCGCCGCCCGCCGAGTAGAAGGTTCCGTCGTACGAGACCGTGTCCTCGGTGAGCAGTCGGTCGAGCAGCGGGACGAACTCCGCGAAACGGTCGGCCCGCTCCCGCGGCGTCCACGGTTCCTGCCCGCTGTGCGCGAGGGCACTCGCGTCGAAACCGGTGCCGCCCGCGCCGATGCCGAGCGTGATCCGGCCACCGGAGATGTCGTCGAGCGTGAGCAGTTCCTTGGCGAGGGTGACGGGGTGCCGGAAGTTCGGCGAGGTCACGAGGGTGCCCAGGCGGATCCGCTCGGTGGCGGTGGCCGCGGCCGTCAGCGTCGGGACCGCCCCGAACCACGGTCCGTCCCGGAACGGCACGCGCCAGGACAGATGGTCGTACGTGTACGCGGTGTGGAAGCCCAGCTCCTCCGCGCGCAGCCAGGTCTCGCGGGCGCCCTCGTGCCAGCGGCGGTGGGGCAGGATCACGGTGCTCAGGCGCAGCGGGCGAGGGGGTGTGGCGGGAGCGTTCTCGTTCATACCTGCGAGCGTATGCGGATTTCCCTCACATCTCGCCCGGAGCTCTCTCGGATTCTCGCGGATTCTCTCGGATTCAATCCAGAAATTTTGGCCCGCATGTTTGATCCACAGCCAAGTCCAGTTATCCACAAGCTAGTTGGTGATTCTGTGGACAACTCTCAAGCGGAGGAGCCCTTTTGATCAACTGTGGGCGCATCACTGTGGTTTGGAGTCAATGCGTCCAATGTCCTTGTCTGTACCTCGCGTTCGGCCGCCGCCGCGATGAACGTCGAGACGTGCTCGGAGCCAACGAGCCTGCGTACGGCCCGTATTGTCTCCACCGGTACGGCGACGGATTGCGGCTCATCCAGCACCTCGGCCGCCGGCCCTTCGGCAAGGTGGCGATGGAGGTGCCGGGTGGCGAACATCCGCATGGCACGGGCGAGTTCGGCGTCCACGGACTGCTGTGCGAGCGGGCGAAGCCGCCGCACGAGCGAGGCCGCTTCGGCCGCTTCCGCGTCGGTCGGCGGCCGCGGACCGAGATAGCGGGCGAAGACATGCTCGGTGGTGAACTCCAGGAAACGCGCCGCTATATGTTCGACCTGCCCCCTCAACTCCCTTAGATGGCCGGAGATCGCGGACAGCGGAACGCCTGCCGCGTGCAACTCGACGGCGACCGCCAGCTCTTGAGGGCTCGGGACGAGGAACTCGTCGTGCGTCCCGGGGACGTGTTCGAGTACGCCGAGTTCGAGTGCGTCCCGCACGGCGGCCTCGTCGGGTTCGCCGCCGAACCGCTCGTCCAGCTCCGCGCGCGTGATGCGCCCCGCCCGCTCGTCCGTCCACGGGCCGTCCACCTCCGCGACCAGACCGAGCACGCCGCCAAGGCCGCGCCCCGCGTCCCAGGCCTCCAGCAGCTCCTTGATGGACGCCAGGGTGTAACCGCGGTCCAGCAGGTCGGCGATCTGGCGCAGCCTGGACAGATGCGTGTCCGAGTACACATTGGCCCGCCCGCGGCGCTCGGGCCGCGGCAGCAGCCCACGGTCCTGGTAGGCGCGGATCGTGCGGACCGTGGCACCGCTGTGGTGGGCCAGGTCCTCGATCCGGTACTCGGCGGCCGACTGCTCCGCCCCGCCCCGTGGCCGCGGCGCCGGGGCGTCGGTGCTCACAGGGGTGGCTCCATCCGGGCGACCGCGCGCAGGGCCTTGGGCGTGAAGCGGGACATGAGGTGGGCGCCGCGGGCCTCCGGGGTGACAGGGACGACCGCCTTGTCGTGCACGACGGCGCCCAGGATCGCCTCGGCGACCTTCTCCGGCGGGTAGTTGCGCAGGCCGTACAGGCGCGAGGACTTCTTCTGGCGGCGCTGCTCCTCCTCGGCGTCCACCCCGGCGAAGCGGGCCGTCGCCGTGATGTTCGTGTTCACCAGGCCGGGGCAGATCGCGGAGACCCCGATGCCCTGCCCGGCCAGCTCGGCGCGCAGGCACTCGCTGAGCATCAGGACGGCGGCCTTGGAGGTCGAGTACGCGGGGAGCGCCTTCGAGGGCTGGTACGCCGCCGCGGACGCGGTGTTCACGATGTGGCCGCCCTGCCCGCGCTCGGCCATCTGCTTGCCGAACAGGCGGCAGCCGTGGATGACGCCCCACAGATTGACGTCGAGGACCTTCTTCCAGTCCTCCGTGGTGGTGTCGAAGAAGGAGCCGGACAGACCGATCCCCGCGTTGTTCACCAGGACGTCGACCACGCCGTACTCGGCGGCGACCTTCTCGGCGAGCTTCTCCATGGCCTGCTCGTCGGTGACGTCCACGGTCTCGCCCCACGCCTCGGGGGCGCCTATGAGGCGGGCCAGCTCGGCGGTCCGCGCGACGCTCTCGGCGTCCCGGTCGACGGCGACCACCCGCGCGCCGGCCTCCGCGAAGGCGAACGCGGTGGCCCGGCCGATGCCGCTGCCCGCACCGGTCACCAGGACCAGCTGACCGGCGAACCGGTCCGCGTGCTTCCCGTCGGCCGCCGGGCGCCGTGCGGGCACGCCCGCCTCCTGCCCCTCGTGCGTGGTGACGAACTCGGTGATCCAGGCCGCGAGTTGATCGGGGCGGGTGCGCGGAACCCAGTGCTTGGCGGGCAGCACCCGGCGCGTCAACTGGGGCGCCCACAGCTCCAGCTGGTCGTACAGCCTCGGCGACAGGAAAGCGTCTCCGAGCGGCGTGATGAGCTGCACGGGCGCGTGCGCGTACGCGTCCTCGCGCGGGTGGCGCAGCCGCGCCCTTACGTTGTCCCGGTACAGCCAGGCCCCGCGGGCCGCGTCCGAGGGCAGCGACGACGTCGGGTAGTCGCCCGCAGGGACCCGCTCGACGCGCTCCAGGATCTTCGGCCAGCGCTTGCCGAGCGGACCGCGCCAGGCCAGCTCGGGCAGCACGGGCGTGTGCAGCATGTACACGTACCAGGACTTGGCGCCCTGGCCGAGCAGCTGGCCCACCTTCGCGGGCGTGGGCTTCTTCACGCGCTGCTTGATCCAGTGCCCGAAGTGGTCGAGGGACGGGCCCGACATCGACGTGAAGGACGCGATGCGGCCCTGCGTGCGCTGGACCGTGGCGAACTCCCACGACTGCACCGAACCCCAGTCGTGCCCCACCAGGTGCACGGGCCGGTCCGGGCTCACCGCGTCGACGACCGCCAGGAAGTCGTCGGTCAGCTTCTCCAGGGTGAAGCCGCCGCGCAGCGGCTGCGGAGCCGTCGACCGGCCGTGTCCGCGTACGTCGTAGAGCACGACGTGGAAGTGGTCCACGAGGCGCGCGGCGACCTCCGACCACACCTCCTTGGAGTCCGGGTAGCCGTGCACGAGCACCACCGTCGGCCGCTCGGGCCCGCCGGGTTCGCCCAGCTCGACGACGCACAGGTCGATACCGCCCGTGCGCACCCGGCGCTCGCGCGCGCCCTCGATCTTCATCAGGTCCGTCATCAGATGCCCTCCGCCCAGCGCCGCACGTGCGGCAGATCGTCGTCCAGCCAAAAGGCGCTCTCCTGCGGGTCCTTGGAGTCGGTGACCACGAGAAGCTCCTCGAACTTGGCGCCCGTGCCCCGGAATCCGAGGTGCGGCTCGACCGCCCAAAGGCCCGGCTGCGGCGGATGGTCGGAGAACTTGTACGGCGACCACAGCGGCGACCAGCCGTCCCGGTGCCCGTGCAGCGCGTCGCTCGCCAGGCCCTTCAGGGACTGGGTGCCGAAGCCGAACAACGTGGGGTTGATCCGCCGCTCCTTGACCCGGTCGACCTTGTGCGCGATCACGCCGAAGGGATACGCCCGGTGCCGATTGGCGTAGCCCTGGCGGACCATCAACCGCTCCACGTCCTCGTAGATCTCCCGCAACGAGCGCCGCTCGCGCACCTCGCGCAGGAGCAGCTCGCGGTGCGCCCGAAGGTCCGAAAGCAGCTTGTCGTGCACGGGGTTGAGGCCGAGGCAGCCCGAGTAGCCGATGTCCGCGGTGTAGCCCTGGTGGACCGGCGCCATGTCGAGGATGAAGGGCATCCCCGCCTCCAGCTTCCGGTTCGTCGGGAAGAACTGCAGCGGTACGCGGAAGTTCACGAACGCCGTGCGGTCCCCGAACCACGCGAAGGGCAGATGGAACCAGTCCCGCACCCCGCGCTCGCGCAACCACTCCCGCTGCATCCGCGCGGCCTCGCGCTCGGTCACGCCCGGCTTGAGCTGCGCCGCGACCGATTCCGCGCACGCGTACGCGAGCCTCTGGACTTCTCTGAACCCCCGCAGTTCCGCCGAGAGTTCACGTACCACTGCTGAGGTCATGCCACCGTCCGTCCGGGTCGCGGCCGCCCCGGTTCGTGGCCGGGCCGTCGCCGTACGCGCTCGTAACTTGACATTGATGAATGTGACAATGCTTGGCGGCGACGTCAAGGGGCCTGCACGCTCTACTCAGGGTGGACCCCTAGGGATCCGTAATACTCAGGTCTTAGACGAGGTCGACCCCACGGTCTGACGAATTGGTGTGGCCTGCGCCACTACGGTCGAACCGTGACTGTGATCGTGACCGAAAGCCTGAGCAAGCGGTTCCCCAAGGTGACCGCACTTGACCGGCTGACCATGGACATCGGGCCCGGTGTGACCGGACTCGTCGGGGCCAATGGAGCCGGCAAGTCCACCATGATCAAGATTCTTCTTGGTCTGTCCCCCGCGTCGGAGGGCCGCGCCGAAGTGCTCGGGCTCGACGTCGCGGACCCGTCATCGGGTCCCAAGATCCGTGAGCGCGTCGGCTACATGCCGGAGCACGACTGCCTGCCGCCGGACGTCTCGGCGACCGAGCTCGTCGTCCACATGGCGCGCATGTCGGGCCTGCCGCCCACGGCCGCCCGTGAGCGCACCGCCGACACCCTGCGGCACGTCGGCCTGTACGAGGAGCGCTACCGCCCCATCGGCGGCTACTCGACGGGCATGAAGCAGCGCGTGAAGCTGGCCCAGGCGCTCGTGCACGACCCGCAGTTGGTGTTCCTGGACGAGCCGACGAACGGCCTGGACCCGGTCGGCCGTGACGACATGCTCGGCCTGATCCGGCGCGTGCACACCGACTTCGGCATCTCGGTCCTCGTCACCTCGCACCTGCTCGGAGAGCTGGAGCGCACCTGCGACCACGTCGTCATCATCGACGGCGGCAAGCTGCTGCGCTCCAGCTCCACCACGGACTTCACGCAGGCGACGGCGACGCTGGCGATCGAGGTCACCGACAGCGACGAACACCCGGACGGGACCAAGGCGCTCCGCGAGGCGTTCGCGCGGCGCGGCATCGAGACCAGCGCCGGCGGTGAGCTGCCCGGCGCCGGGCACACCGTCCTCATCACGGCGCAGGGCGAGGAGACGTACGACATCGTGCGCGACGTCGTCGCGGACCTCGGCCTCGGCCTGGTCCGCATGGAGCAGCGCAGGCACCAGATCGCGGAGGTCTTCCGCCCCGAGGGCGAGGTGCGGCAGGAGCAGGGCTCCGAGCGCGCAGCGGCCTGGGCGGCCACCGCCGCATCGCAGCAGACGGGAGGCGCGGCGCGATGACCACCGAGCCCAGCCCTGTGGACCGCGCGTCCACCCAGATCCACAACATCGGCTACCGCCACTACGACGGCCCGCGCCTGGGCCGCGCGTACTCCCGCCGCTCGCTCTTCTCCCAGAGCCTGCGCGGCGCCTACGGACTCGGCCGCTCGGCCAAGTCCAAGGTGCTGCCGATGCTGCTCTTCATCGTGATGTGCGTCCCGGCGCTGATCATGGTCGCGGTGGCCGTCGCCACGAAGGCGAACGACCTGCCCGTCGACTACACGCGCTACGCGGTCATCCTCCAGGCGGTGATCGGCCTCTACGTGGCGTCCGCGGCGCCGAACGCGGTCTCCCTGGATCTGCGCTTCAAGTCGATCCCGCTCTACTTCTCCCGCCCCATCGAGCGCGTCGACTACGTGGTCGCGAAATTCGCCGCCATGACATCGGCCCTGTTCATCCTCACGGCCGCGCCGCTGATCGTGCTCTACGTAGGCTCTCTGCTCGCCAAGCTGGACTTCACAGAGCAGACCAAGGGATTCGCCCAAGGACTGGTATCCGTGGCGCTGTTGTCGTTGCTCTTCGCCGGGATCGGACTCGTCGTCTCCGCCGTCACCCCGCGCCGCGGGTTCGGCATCGCCGCCGTCATCGCCGTCCTGACCATCTCCTACGGCGCGGTGTCCACGGTCCAGGCGATCGCCGACGCCCAGGACAACGGCGGGGCGGTGACCTGGCTCGGCCTCTTCTCGCCGATCACGCTCATCGACGGAGTGGGGACCGCGTTCCTCGGAGCGAGCTCGTCCTTCCCCGGGGCACACGGACCCTCGGCGGGCGAGGGCCTCGTCTACCTGCTCGTCGTCCTCGGGCTCATCGCCGGCTCCTACGGGCTGCTGATGCGCCGCTACCGGAAGGTCGGACTGTGACCACGATCAACATCGACCACGTCTCACGCTGGTTCGGCAACGTGGTCGCCGTCAACGACGTGACCATGAACATCGGTCCCGGCGTCACCGGCCTGCTGGGACCGAACGGCGCGGGCAAGTCCACGCTCATCAACATGATGGGCGGCTTCCTCGCCCCTTCGAACGGCTCGGTGACCCTCGACGGAGAGCCGATCTGGCGCAACGAGCAGATCTACCGGCACATCGGCATCGTCCCCGAGCGCGAGGGGATGTACGACTTCCTCACAGGACGCGAATTCGTCGTCGCCAACGCCGAGTTGCACGGCCTCGGAAAGAAGGCGGCCGGGGAGGCGCTGGCCACGGTCGAGATGGAGTACGCGCAGGACCGCAAGATCTCGACGTACTCCAAGGGCATGCGGCAGCGCGTGAAGATGGCCTCCGCGCTCGTGCACACCCCCTCGGTACTGCTGCTCGACGAGCCGTTCAACGGCATGGACCCGCGCCAGCGCATGCAGCTCATGGATCTGCTGCGGCGGATGGGGGACGACGGCCGCACGGTCCTGTTCTCCTCGCACATCCTCGAAGAGGTCGAGCAACTCGCCTCCCACATCGAGGTGATCGTCGCGGGCCGGCACGCCGCGAGCGGCGACTTCCGCAAGATCCGCCGCCTGATGACCGACCGTCCGCACCGCTATCTGATCCGCTCCAGCGACGACCGGGCGCTGGCCGCCGTGCTGATCGCGGACCCGTCGACGGCGGGCATCGAGGTCGACCTGAAGGAGGACGCGCTGCACGTCCAGGCCGTCGACTTCGGCCGGTTCACGACGCTGCTCCCGAAGGTCGCGCAGGCGCACGGCATCCGACTGCTCACGGTCTCGCCGTCCGACGAGTCCCTCGAGTCCGTCTTCTCGTATCTGGTCGCGGCGTAGGAGGCCCTGATGTACGACCCCACTGTCGCCCGACTCACCTACCGGGCCCTGCTCGGCAGGCGCCGGGCCCTCATCCTCTTCGCGCTGCCCGTGCTGCTGATCGTGATCTCCGCGCTCGTGCGCGGGCTCACGGGGGCCGACGACCAGACCGCGTCCGACCTGCTCGGCGGCTTCGCGCTCGCCACGATGGTGCCGCTGATCGGTGTCATCGCGGGGACCGGAGCCATCGGCCCGGAGATCGACGACGGCTCCGTGGTCTATCTGCTCTCGAAGCCGCTCAAGCGCCCCACGATCATCTTCACCAAACTCATCGTGGCCATCGGCGTGACCATGGTGTTCTCCGCCGTCCCGACGCTCATCGCGGGCTTCATCCTGAACGGCAACGGGCAGCAGATCGCCGTCGCCTACACGATCGCCGCCCTGGTGGCCTCGATCGCCTACGCGGCGATCTTCCTGCTGCTCGGCACGGTCACCCGGCACGCGGTCGTCTTCGGCCTCGTCTACGCCCTCGTATGGGAGGCCCTCTTCGGGTCCCTGGTCTCCGGGGCGCGCACGCTCAGCGTGCAGCAGTGGTCGCTCGCGGTCGCCCAGAAGGTGGCCGGCGGCGACCTCGTCACCTCGGACGTGGGCCTGCCGCTCGCGACGGTGCTCCTGGTGGTGGTGACGGTCCTGGCGACCTGGTACGCCGGGCAGAAGCTGCGGACCCTGAAGCTGGCCGGGGAGGAGTAGCTCTTGACGCCGCTTTCACCCTCTCGCCGGGACACTGGTGGGAGGGTGAGGAGGAACAGGACATGGCAGGCGAATCAAAGAACGACGACGCCTGGGACGACGTGGTCCTGGACACCGACTTCATACGTGCCGCCGAGGCGACCGAACCGTCCGCGCGGGCCCGCATGCTCGCCGAGCGATGGCGAAAGGGCGGGCCCGAGCCCCGGCCGTGGCGTTCGGACGAGCCGCCCGCGGGGTGGTTCTTCAGCAAGGCGCGGCGGCGCAGGTGGCGCCGCCGGTAATTCGGTGGCGGCGAACTCCCCGGCGCGGCACAGTAGTTGTGTCAGCGCGCCGACCGTGGCGCCCAAGGACCGGGAGAGGAGCGCGGCGATGTCCTTCAGTAGTCCGTCGAGCTCCCGGCAGGGCGGCCCGAGGCAGGCTCCGGAGTAGTCACTGCACTCCGTCGAGTCCCGCCCAGGGCGTCGCCCGGGGCGGCCACTTCGAGCGCGTGTCCTTCTTCCGTGGCACGCGGGCCGCCCACCCTTCACATCGAGCCGCGAGCAGCCGCTCCAGGACCACCGCGATGCCGTCGTCCTCGTTCGACGACGTCACCTCGCTGGCCACCGTCTTGAGCTCGTGGTGGGCGTTGGACATGGCCACGCCGTAGGACGCCCAGCCGAACATCGGGATGTCGTTGGGCATGTCCCCGAAGGCGATCGTGTCGACGGCCTTCGCGCCCAGACGGCGGGCCGCCAGGGAGAGGCCCGTGGCCTTGGAGAGGCCGAGCGGGAGCAGCTCCACGATGCCCTCGCCCGCCATCGTGACCCCCACCAGGCCGCCGGCGACGGTGCGTGCGACCTCCGACAGCTGGTCGTCGGTCAGGCCCGGGTGCTGGACGTACACCTTGTTGAGCGGCTGCGCCCACAGCTCGGCGAGTTCCGTGAACGGGACGACCGGGAGCGGGCCCTCCTGCACCTCGTAGCCGGGGCCGACGATGACCTCGCCCTCGATGCCGTCACGGCTCGCGGCGAGTGCCAGCGGGCCGATCTCGGCCTCGATCTTGGCGAGTGCGAGCCCCGCCAGCTGCCGGTCGAGCGTCACCGACGTGAGCAGCCGGTGCTCCCCCGCGTGGTAGACCTGCGCGCCCTGGCCGCACACCGCGAGGCCCTCGTAGCCGAGGTCGTCGAGGATGTGGCGGGTCCAGGGCACGGCCCTGCCGGTCACGATGATGTGCGCGGCACCCGCCGCGGTGGCCGCGGTGAGCGCCTCACGCGTGCGCTCGGAGACCGTGTCGTCGGAACGCAGCAACGTCCCGTCGAGATCGGTCGCCACGAGCTTGTACGGAAAGGCAGGGGCGAGGGGAGCGGGGTGGCTCACTTGGCGTTCGGCTCCAGGCTGTACGGGCTGCGCAGGCCGGTCAGGCTGCGATTACTTGGGGTCCAGGGTGGTGCGTCCCCCAAGGTAGGGCCGCAGCATCTCCGGAACCCGGACCGAGCCGTCGGCCTGCTGGTGATTCTCCAGGAGCGCGACGATCGTGCGCGGGACGGCGCACAGCGTGCCGTTCAGCGTCGAGAGCGGCTGCAACACCTTCTTGCCGTTGCGGTTGTCCCGCATCCGGATGGACAGGCGGCGCGCCTGGAATCCGTCGCAGTTCGAGGCGGAGGTCAGCTCGCGGTACTTGCCCTGCGTCGGGATCCACGCCTCGCAGTCGAACTTGCGCGAGGCCGAGGAGCCGAGGTCACCGGTGGCGACGTCGATCACCTGGAAGGGCAGTTCGAGGCCGGTCAGCCACTGCTTCTCCCACTCCAGGAGGCGCTGGTGCTCGTTCTGCGCGTCCGCCGGGTCGACGTACGAGAACATCTCGACCTTGTCGAACTGGTGCACGCGGAAGATGCCGCGGGTGTCCTTGCCGTACGTGCCGGCCTCGCGGCGGAAGCACGGCGAGAAGCCGGCGTAGCGCAGCGGCAGCTGGTCCGCCTCGAGGATCTCGTCCATGTGGTAGCCGGCGAGCGCGACCTCGGAGGTGCCGACCAGGTAGTAGTCGTCCTTCTCCAGGTGGTACACGTTGTCGGCGGCCTGGCCGAGGAAGCCGGTGCCCTCCATGGCGCGCGGGCGCACCAGGGCCGGGGTCAGCATCGGCGTGAAGCCGGCCTCGGTGGCCTGCGCGATCGCCGCGTTGACGAGCGCGAGCTCGAGGAGCGCGCCGACCCCCGTCAGGTAGTAGAAGCGCGAGCCGGAGACCTTCGCGCCGCGCTCGACGTCGATGGCGCCGAGCGCCTCGCCGAGCTCCAGGTGGTCCTTGGGCTCGAAGCCCTCGGCGCCGAAGTCGCGGATCGTGCCGTGCGTCTCCAGGACGACGAAGTCCTCCTCGCCGCCGCGCGGGACGTCGGGGTGCACGATGTTGCCCAGCTGGAGCGCCAGGCGCTGCGTCTCTTCGTCGGCCTCGCGCTGCTCGGCCTCCGCGGACTTGACGGCGGAGGAGAGCTCGCCCGCCTTCTTCAGGAGGTCCTGCTTCTCCTCGGGCGTGGCCTTGGGGATCAGCTTGCCGAGCGACTTCTGCTCGGAGCGGAGTTCGTCGAAGCGGAGCCCGGACGACCTGCGCCGCTCATCGGCGGACAGGACAGAGTCGACGAGCGCGACGTCCTCTCCACGGGCGCGCTGGGAGGCGCGAACACGGTCGGGGTCCTCACGGAGCAGGCGAAGGTCAATCACCCCTCAAGGTTACCGTTGCCCGCTTCCGGCCCACGACCCGATATCCATTGCACTCCCATATGCCCTATTTGCCGGGATATGAATTAAGGGTGGAGCGAGGCCGGAAAAGATCCACAAGGGGGGTGGCGGGGCTCGTCAAGGAAAGCTGTCACTTTCCCTTGAAAGGGGCAGACGTGACACTTCGCCTTGACTCGATCCCCTTGCCGCGGGCGGGACTTGGGGGCCCGCTGTCCACAGCGACGCACAGGCCGGGAAAGTTATCCACAGGCTGTGAAAATGATCTGTGGATGCCGGAGGAGATCATTCCGAAAGCCACATGCGTAACGAAGAATTCCCCTCTCAAACCGCGTGCAAGCTCACTTTCGGGTGGAAATGCTTCACTCCAAAGAGTTGATCACGACAAATGCATGGACGAAGGGTGACCTGCGGGTCTGTGGATGCATCTGGGGGCTGTGGGCCGATTTGTCGACCAACCAGCCCCTTCCTGTCGACTTGTCCCCAGGTCGAGAAGGCGCCCTGTGGATAACTTCTGTGGATGAAGAAAATCCGCTGGTAGGACCGGGTGTACAGGCAAAAAGGAGCCGGATCCGGCGGTGGACAACCCGGATCCGGCAGGGAGTACGGCCGACTACCGCCGAGGCGCTAGAACCGGCCGTCCTGGCAGCGCGCCAGCCAGTCGGACGCCGCCACGAACTCGCCGTCCGAGGTTCCCGAGCGCGGCGGGCGCACGTCCTCGACGGCGACCCCCGCCCGCGGGTACGAGCCGAGGAAGCGCACCTCCGGGCACACCCGCTTCAGCCCCATCAGCGCCTCCGCCACCCGGCGGTCCGCAATGTGCCCCTCCGCGTCGATGGCGAAGCAGTAGTCGCCGATGCCCGTGCCGGTGGGCCGGGACTGCAGCAGCACCAGGTTGACCCCGCGGATGGCGAACTCCTGGAGCAGCTCCATCAGCCCACCGGGGTGGTCCTCGCGCTGCCAGATGACGACCGAGGTCTTGTCCGCGCCGGTGGGCGCCGCGGGCCGGGCCGGCTTGCCGACCAGGACGAAGCGGGTCTGCGCGTTCTCCGCGTCGTGGATCTCGGTGACCAGCGGCACGAGCCCGTACTTCTCGGCCGCGAACTCGCCGGCGAAGGCGGCGTCGTAGCGCCCCTCCTGTACGAGGCGCGCACCGTCGGCGTTCGACGCGGCGGACTCCCAGATCACGTCCTCGGCCAGGTTGTCCTTCATCCAGTTGCGCACCTGCGGCTGGGCGGCCGGGTGCGCGGTGACCGTCTTGATGTCGGAGATCGCGGTGCCGGGGCGGACGAGCAGCGCGAAGGTGATGTCGAGCAGCACCTCGCGGTAGATCATCAGCGGCTCGCCTGCGACCAGCTCGTCGAGGGTCGTGGTGATGCCGCCCTCGACGGAGTTCTCGATCGGTACGAACGCGGCCTCGGCCTCGCCGCCACGGACGGCGTCGAGCGCCGCGGGCACGGACACCACGGGGACGAGTTCCCGGGTGGCCGTCTCCGGGAGCGTGCGCAGGGCGACTTCGGTGAAGGTGCCCTCGGGGCCGAGATACGCGTAGCTGGCTGGCATGGGCTCACCCTAATGCGCCCTACGAGGCCGGGCTCCCGCATGCGTCACGGGCCACACGACTCGGCGATGGCACCTCCGGCCGCCGCCTATCCCTCCAGCAACGCTTGCCCCACGTAGCCGCCCTTCTCGGCGCCGCCCGGCACCGCGAAGAGCCCGCTCGCCTCGTGCCGGATGAACTTCGACAGGGCGTCGCCGCGGTCGAGCTTGCGCTGCACCGGCACGAAGCCGCGCAGCGGGTCCGCCTGCCAGCAGATGAAGAGCAGGCCCGCGTCCGGGGCGCCGTCCTCGTCGTAGCCGTCGTGGTACGAGAACGGGCGGCGCAGCAGCGCGGACCCGCCGTTCTGGTCGGGCCGGGTGATGCGGGCGTGCGCGTTGAGCGGGATGACGAGGTCGCCGTTCGCGTCCGTCTTCTCCAGGTCCGGCTCGGTGGTCTCCTTGCCGCCGGTCAGCGGGGCGCCGCTCGACTTCTTGCGCCCGATGACATGCTCCTGCGCCGCCGTCGACAGCTTCTCCCAGTCGTCGAGGAGCATCCGGATCCGGCGTACGACGGCGTACGAGCCGCCTCCCATCCAGGCAGGGGACTGCGCGGAACCGGAATCGGAACCGGAGCCCGAACCCGGCACGAAGATCCGCTTGTTGAAGTCCGCGTCGGCGGGCTTGGGGTTGCCCGTGCCGTCGACCTGGCCCATCAGATTGCGGACCGTCATCGGGTGGGCGGTGGCCCCCGGCGAGCGGTTGAAGCCGTTCATCTGCCAGCGCAGCTTGGCCGCGCCGCCCGTGTCCTTCTGGATCGCGCGCAGCGCGTGGAAGGCGACGAGCGGGTCGTTGGCGCCGATCTGCACCCACAGGTCGCCGTTGCTGCGCGCCTTGTCGAGGTGGTCGGAGTAGAAGTCCGGCAGCGGGTCGAGGGCGGCGGGGCGCTGCTTCTCGAGTCCCGTACGGGAGAAGAAGCTGTGGCCGAAGCCGAAGGTGACCGTCAGCGAAGAGGGCCCCGCGTCCCGGGCCACATCCGTGTCGTCCGAGGCCGAGGGCTCGCCCGCCATCAGCCGCTCGGCCGTCGCCGACCAGCGGCGCAGCAAGGCCGCGGCCTCCTTGCGCCCCGCGCCCGCCGCCAGGTCGAACGCGACGAGGTGGCCGCGGGCCTGCATCGCGGTGGTGATGCCGGGCTGATGTTTCCCGTGAAACATCACCTCGTCCGTCCCGACCGAGGTCAACGTTGCTTGCTGCTCGGGGGAGTTCGAGGACGCCGCGGCGTACCCCGCGCCCGCACCGACGGCACCGAGGGCGACGCCGGTGGCGCCCGCCGTCCCGATCAGGCGGCGCCGCGAGATGCCCGCGGCCTGCGGGGAGGACTCGGTGCCGCTCTTGGTGTCAGCCGTGTCGGCCGTGTCAGCCGTGTCATCCATGGGGCGGTTCAGCCGATCTTCGCGTTCTTGTTGATGGTGATCTGGTCGATGTCCGACGTACGCACGGTCAGCGCGACCTTCCAGTCGCCCGCCACGGGGATCTGCACACCGCTCGCCGTCCAGTGTCCCGTGGCGATGTGGTCGGGCACGACGGGCAGCGGCCCGATCTTCTTCGCCTCTTGGGTGAGGGCGAGCTTCACCTCGGGGACGTCGAAGGCCTTGCCGTTCGGCCGCTCTATGTAGAGGTGCATTTCGTTGTTGCCGGTGCGCCCGGGGTCCATCTCCAGGAGGGCGGTGCCCTTGCCGTCCGCGCCGCCGGTGTCGAACGGAATCTTCAGGGAGAGCGGCCCGGACTGCGCCTGCGCGGCCGAGGTGGCGGACTTGGCCTCCTCCTCCGTGCGGCCTGGTTCGGTGGACGTCAGCACGGTGGTGACGGCGAGCAGGACGACCGCGATGCCCGCCTCGACGAGCACCGAGCGGCGCAGCCCGAAGCGGTGCGGGTCGGCGTCGCGCACCCGCTTCTCGCGCGCGCTCGCCATCGCGGCGCGCTGCCGGGCGAGTTGGGCGGCGCGCTCGGGGTCCGCACCCTTTCCCCCGGCGGCCACGGAGACCGGCTCCTTCTCCTCGGACGCCTGCTCCTCCGCCACCGGCGCGGCGGCCACGGTCTCGGTGAGCCGCCCCGTCCACTTCCGGGAGATCCAGGCGACGCCGACGAGCACGGCGACGAGCCCGACCTTCACCATGAGCAGCTGCCCGTACGTCGTCCCGGTCAGCGCCGACCAGGAGCCGACCTGGCGCCACGACTGGTAGAGCCCGGTCGCGACGAGGACGAGAACGCTGCAGAAGGCGACCCGCGAGAAGCGGCGCACGGCCGAGCCCTCGATCGTCGGCACCCGGTACAGGGCGACGAGCAGCGTGGTCAGCCCGCCGAGCCAGGAGGCGACGGCCAGCAGGTGCAGTACGTCGACGGGCATCGCGAGGCCCGCCTGGAGGCCGGTCGAGGCGTGCTCGGCCATGGCCCAGGTGGCGGCGAGCCCGGCCGCGACGACGGCGCCGCCGACGGAGAGCCCGAAGGTGAGATCGTTCCGTTCCTTGGCCTCCGTGCCCTCGCCGTCCTGCCCGCCCTCTCCGGCCTCCTCGTTCTTCTTCGCGTAGGCACCGAAGAGCACCGCGATGAAGAGGGCCGCCGCCGCGAGCAGCAGCAGCCGGGAGGTGAGCGCGGCGCCGGTCTTCGTCTGCAGGACCTGGCCGAGCAGCGACATGTCGAAGATGTCGCCGAGCTTCCCGGACCCGGTGTACGAGCCGCGCATCAGCAGCATCGCCAGGGTGGCGGCGGTGAGCGCGGTCCAGGCGCCGACCACGACGCGCTGCACCGGCTTGCTGCCCGCGCCGCGCCGCCAGCATCCGAGCACGAACGCGGCGCCGCCCACCAGCAGCGCGAAACCCGCGTAAGAGACGTAGCGCGCGACGCCGTAGATCACGCCGATGACGCCGCCGCCCGCGTTCTGGTCGGCGACCACCGCGGTCGTCTTGGAGGGCGCGCCGATGGAGAAGGTGTAGGCGCCGGCTACGGGATGGCTGTCGGCGGAGACGACCTGGTAGGCGACGGTGAACGTGCCGTCGGGCAGGCCCGAGTGCAGCCCCACCGCGTAGGTCGTGCCGCCGGGGTGCGTGACCTTCCCGTCGTCGACGCGCTTGCCCGCGGGGTCGAGGACACGGACGGCGCCGTCGGAGATCGCGACGCTTTCGGAGAAGGTGAGCGACACCTTCCTCGGCGCCGTGTCGACCACCGCTCCCTGCTTGGGGTCGCTCCCGGTCACCGCGGCGTGCGCGGAAGCGGGAGCGGCGCCGGCCAGGAGCGCGCCGGTGACGGCGAGGAAGAGCAGCACCAGCTGCCAGGTGCGGGGAGCGATGGTCTTCACGTACGAGTCAGCCCCTTCAGTGCGAAGCGTGCGACGGGTTGTAGGTGGCGACCTTCACCGGGAAGGAGACCGTGACGGTCCCGGACTTGGCGAAGTGCAGCTGCACCGACACCTTGTCGCCCTTCGCGGGCCTGCGCTTCAGGTTCTCGAACATGAGGTGGTTGCCGCCGCGTTCGAAGTCGAGCTCGCCGTTCGCGGGCACGGCGAAGGACTTCCGCTCCTTCATCACCCCGCCCTTGGTGCTGTGCAGGGTGACCTTCTGGGAAGCACCGCTGCTCACGGACGTGAGGGTGTCGGCGGCTCCCTTGTTGTGCACGGTGAAGAACCCGGCCGCCATGTCGCCGGAGGCGGGCGCGGGGATGAACGCGCCCTCGACCTTCACGTCGGGTTTGTCGGCGGCCTCGGAGCCGGATCCGCAGGCGGTCAGGGCGAGCCCTGCCGCGAGCGTGAGGGCGCCGAGGGCGATGGGCGTGCGCCTCACGGCTTCTCCCCCTTGATGATCTTGGGGAGGTCCTTGGTGTAGTCGTCGACGGTGGCGTCCTCGCCGTACAGCACGTAACCGGCGTCGTTCTTCGGCGAGAAGGCGATGACCTGCGTGCCGTGCATCGACACGACCTTGCCGTTCTTGTCCTTCTGCGTCGGCTCGATGGAGATGCCGAGGGTGCGGGCGCCGCCCTGGATGGTGGCGAAGTCGCCGGTCAGGCCGGTGAAGTCGGGGTCCTGCGCCTTGAGCCACTTGCCGAGCACGGACGGGGTGTCGCGGTCCGGGTCGGTGGTGACGAAGACGACCTGGAGCTTGTCCTGCTCGGACTTGGGCAGCGACTTCTTCGCGACGGCGATGTTGCTCATCGTCAGCGGGCAGACGTCGGGGCAGTGCGTGTAGCCGAAGTAGATCAGCGTCGGCTTGTTCTTCGTCTGCTCGCGCAGGTCGAACTTCTTGCCGTGGGTGTCGGTGAGGACCAGATCCGGCTTCTTGAACGGCTTGTCGAGGACCGTCGCGGCCTTCTTCGTGCCGGTGTCGGAGGACACCTCGGCGACGGGCTTGCCGCTGTCGTCGCCGCTGCCACAGGCGGACAGGGCGAAGCTCGCGACGGTGACGAGCCCGACCGCGGCCAGCAGGCTCTTCCGGTTGAACGTCGTGTTCTTGCGGGGGTTGCGCATAGAAAAATGTCCCAGATGTGAGGTGGCCGACGGGTGCCGGGGTCGCCCACCGCGACCCCGGCACCCACCGAGGGTGGCTCAGCTGTTGGTACGCCGACGGCCCGCCAGGACGCCGAACGCCACACCGGCGGCGCCGACGACGATGCCGACGATGCCGAGGGTGCGGGCGGTGGTGTCGCTGCTGGAGCCGCCGGAATCCGTGGCCGCGGCGGCGGACTCCTTCTTGGCGCCGTCGTCGGAGGCACCGGAGGCGCCGTGCCCGTCGTCCGAGGCGGCCGAGAGCTCAAGGGCGGGAGCGGGGAACTCCGGCTCCTCCTGGCCCTTCTGCTGCGGCTCGATCCAGCGCACGACCTGCTTGTTGTCGTACGTCTGGAGCGCCTTGAAGACGAGCTGGTCGGTGTCGGTCGGCAGCTGGCCGATCGACACCGGGAACTTCTGGAAGTAGCCGGGCTGCACGCCCTTGTCCTTGCCGGAACCGGTCGCGGTCCAGGTGACCTTGGAGACGGCCTCGGTGATCTTCTCGCCGTGCATCTCCATCGGCTTGTCGAGCTTCGTCTTCGTGACGTCGGCCTTCCAGCCCGGCACGGGCTCGGGCATCACCGAGGCGAGCGGGTGCTCGGTCGGGAAGTTGACCTCGACCTTGGTGGTCGCGGCGTCGTCGCGCTCGTTGGGCACCTTGAAGTCGACGACGGCGTAGTCGCCCTTGGCGGCCTCGCCCTCCGGCTGCACGCTCACGTGCGCGAAGGCGGGGGCGGACACGAGGACGACGGAGGAGACGGCGGCGGCACCGACGAGAGCGGCGCGGGACATCTTCTTCATGACAGGGAGAACTCCACGTTCAGCGGGATCCAGCGAAGGTGAGGGTGAGAGGGCGCGACCGCGGAACACCGCACTACGTAGGCGGCGAGAAAGCGGGTACGCGCGCGTGCCGCACGGCACGACTCACCCCCGCAGTACGCGGTGGAGTACGCGTGCCGTTCAGGCAGCGAGAAGGAACGTGTCGGCCGCGGGCGGTCCGCGCCGGCTCACGGAGTGCTGAAGTGCCGCCGCCCGCAGGGCCGGTGGTTCGGCGAACCCGGCACGAGCGGCGCACGGCAGGGCGGGCATACCCCAGAGCCCGGCCCTGAGGGCGCGTACGAGGCCGAGGGCGGCCCGCAGCGAACGGATGGGTGCCGCAAGGGCGACGCCCTGCGCGGAGAGCCGCGAGAGCCGCACGACGCGGCTCAGGGCGAGGTCCCCGTGGCGCAGCAGCCAACCTGCGCCGGCCGCGGCGAGCAGGTGCCCGAGCAGCATCGGCAGGGACGGCAGCAGCGACATCGCGGAGTCGGCCGCGCCCGCCATGTGGTGTGCGTCGCCGGACGGCACGCGCGCGTTGTCGAGGATCCGCTGGGCCTGCGCCGGGCTGAGCGTCGACGCGCCCGCCCCGCACATGAGCCGCGCAGCCCGCTCGACCGCCGAGGGTTCGCCCGACGCGGCGGTCATGGTCATGGAGTGCTGCTGACCGAGGCCGAAGAGGCTGTGCAGCGCGATCTGTCCGGCCCCCAGCGTGGCGGCGATGCCCGGCAGCGACCGCTCGCGTCCCGCCAGCGGCAGGGCCACACAGAAGACGGCGAGGAAGCCGAGCGACAGCGTCCACAGCGGGACGGTGGTCGTCGAACCGAGGACGTGCCCCGCCGCGGACAGCATGACGCAGACCGCGGCGAACACCGCGGCCCTGAGCAGCCGGAGATCGGCCGCGCTGCGCGCCTGGCGCTCGTGGGGGGCAGACATGGCGGCCTCATCATCGCACTGGCTTCACACGCTCCATACAGCAGGTCCGCAAGATCCCAAATCTCCCGTACACCGCCGACCGCCGTATGCGCGTCGGCCGTATGGGCGTCATCACGTCAACTGCGCGATTGCGCCGGGCCGGTGGTGGCAATACGTATCG
The DNA here is from genome assembly GCF_035798155.1 of Streptomyces endophyticus. Taxonomy (NCBI): domain Bacteria; kingdom Bacillati; phylum Actinomycetota; class Actinomycetes; order Kitasatosporales; family Streptomycetaceae; genus Streptomyces; species Streptomyces endophyticus. The sequence goes on from NZ_JAOZYC010000127.1 coordinate 90,683, forward strand.
GTATGTCGAGTCGTGGCCGGGAGGCGGGAGCATGAGCATCTGGTGGTCCCTCCAACTACGGCGCGATGCCGCGAGCGTGCCGCTCGCCCGGCGCCTCCTCATGGGCACCATGGAGACCGCGGGCGTCGACCCCGATGTCTCCTACGATCTGTCGGTCGCGCTCACGGAGGCGTGTGCGAACGCCGTGGAGCACGGCGGAGCGGCGACGAGCGAGGCGACGGACGCGTTTCGGGTCACCGCGTACCTGGACGGCGAGATGTGCCGCATCGAAGTGGCCGACACCGGACCCGGCTTCGCCGCGGCGGGTGGCCGCGCGGCGGTGTCCGTCCGCCCGGCGCCCGACTACGCGGAGCACGGCCGTGGCCTGTGTCTGATCCAGGAACTCGCCGACCATGTGCACTTCGTGAACAGACCGGGCAAGGGCGGCGCCGTGGTCAGCTTCGACAAGATCCTCAAGTGGCGGGAGGACGCGCCGCTGATGGCGGTGTGAGTCCGTTCTTCGCAACAAGGGGCGCATTTACGCGACAAGGAGGGCCGCACCTTCGGGTGCGGCCCTCCTTGTCGCGATTTTCCGGGCTCAGCCCTTCAGGCGGGCCATCCAGGCCTCGACCTCGTCGGCCGTGCGGGGCAGCCCGGCCGACAGGTTCTTGTTGCCGTCGTCGGTGACGAGGATGTCGTCCTCGATACGGACGCCGATGCCGCGGTACTCCTCCGGCACGGTCAGGTCGTCGGCCTGGAAGTACAGACCGGGCTCGACGGTGAGGCACATGCCGGGCTCCAGCGTGCCGTTCACGTACGACTCGGTCCGCGCGACCGCGCAGTCGTGGACGTCCATGCCGAGCATGTGCCCGGTGCCGTGCAGGGTCCAGCGGCGCTGCAGGCCCAGCTCGAGGACGCGCTCGACCGGGCCCTCGACCAGGCCCCACTCGACGAGCTTCGCGGCGAGCACACGCTGCGCGGCGTCGTGGAAGTCCCGGAACTTGCCGCCCGGCTTGACGGCCGCGATACCGGCCTCCTGGGCCTCGTACACGGCGTCGTAGATCTTGCGCTGGAGCTCGCTGTACGTGCCGTTGACCGGCAGCGTGCGCGTGACGTCGGCGGTGTAGTACGTGTGCGTCTCCACACCGGCGTCGAGGAGGAGCAGGTCGCCGGAGTTCACCGGGCCGTCGTTGCGGACCCAGTGCAGGGTGCACGCGTGCGGTCCAGCGGCGCAGATGGAGCCATAGCCGATGTCGTTGCCCTCCACGCGCGCGCGAAGGAAGAACGTGCCCTCGATGTAGCGCTCTGAGGTGGCCTCGGCCTTGTCGAGCACCTTCACGACGTCCTCGAAGCCGCGCACGGTCGAGTCGACGGCCTTCTGCAGCTCGCCGATCTCGAACGCGTCCTTCACGACGCGCGCCTCGGAGAGGAAGACCTTCAGCTCGTCGTCGCGCTCGGCGGTGACCTTGTCGGTCAGGGCGGCCTCGACGCCGGCGTCGTAGCCGCGCACGACGCGCACCGGGCCCGTGGCCTCGGCCAGCTTGTCGGCGAGCTCGCGCACGTCGGACGCGGGGATGCCGTAGTGCTTCTCGGCCTCGGCCAGGGAGTGGCGGCGGCCGACCCACAGCTCGCCCTGGCCGTCGAGCCAGAACTCGCCGTTCTCGCGGTCGGAGCGCGGCAGCAGGTAGATGGTGGCCTCGTGGCCGCCCGTGGTGGGCTCCAGGACGAGGACGCCGTCCTCCGTCTGGTTACCGGTCAGGTAGGCGTACTCGACCGAGGCGCGGAAGGCGTACTCCGTGTCGTTCGAGCGGGTCTTGAGGTTGCCCGCGGGCACCACGAGGCGCTCGCCCGGGAAGCGGGCGGACAGGGCCGCACGGCGGGCAGCGGTCTCGGCGGCCTGCGCGATCGGCCGCAGGTCGTGCAGCTCGGTGTCGGCCCAGCCGGACTTCATGTTCTCGGCGAGCTCGTCGGACACGCCCGGGTAGAGGCCGTTCTTGCGCTGCTTGATGGGCTCCTCGGCCTCGACGGCTTCCGGGGTCTCCGGGTTGAGCTCCTCCGACACAGTTCCTCCTCGACACGGCGGGTCCGGTGAAATGCCCTGGATACGGCAATGGACCCCCTCCATCGTACGAGCGTACGGAAGGGGGTCCAGGGCCGGAGGGCCTGTTGCGCACAGCGCCCAGGAGGTCACTCGAAGCGTGCCGCGAGCAGCACGACGTCCTCCTCGCTCTCGGCCGTGTCGAGGCCGTCGGGGAGCACCGACCGCAGCACGTGGTCGGCGATCGCCCCGGGGTCGTCACGGATCGCCTTGGGCACGCCCGCGGCGGCCGCGTGCAGCCGGGCGAACGCGCGGTCCATGGGGTCGCCGGTACGGCGCAGGAGGCCGTCCGTGTAGAGCAGCACGGTCTCGCCGGGCTCCGGCGTGATCTCCACGCTCGGCGCCTCCCAGCAGGCGAGCATCCCGAGCGGCGCGGACAGCGTCGTCTCGGCGTATTCGGTGCGCCGCTCGCCGATCACCAGGGGCGGGCTGTGCCCGGCTCCGGCGAGGACGATCTTGCGCTGCGCGGGCTCGCAGTACGCGAACAGGGCGGTCGCGCTGCGCGCCGGCTCGGTCAGACGCAACAGAAGCTCCAGGTCGGACAGGACCGCCACCGGGTCCTCCCCCTCCATGACCGCGTACGCCCGCAAGGAGGCGCGCAGCCGGCCCATCGCGGCGACCGCGCTCGCGCCGGAGCCGCTGACCGACCTGCCCAACAGGTCGCTGTTCACCAGGCGGGTCGGACAGGCCCTCGCCGGGCGGCGGGCCGGCGA
>NZ_JAOZYC010000128.1:0-90873 GCF_035798155.1 Streptomyces endophyticus
ACCGCCGCACCGGGCAGCCGCGCCCCAGCGGGCAGCCGGCGGCGATGCGGCGCGACGGCGACCGGCTCCGCTTCGTCGGTGCCGCGACCCGGCGGATCGCCCGCGGCCTGGACCTCGACGAGATCGTGATGGGCCTGTGCCGGGCGACCGTGCCCACGTTCTCCGACGCGATCCTCGTGTATCTGCGCGAGCCGCTGCCGGTGGGCGACGAGCGGCCGACCGGGCCCATGGTGCTGCGCCTGCGCCGCACCGACCGGATCCCGGACTCCACCGACTCCGCCACCGACCCGGACACCGACGGCGCGGGCCTCACGGTCCCCCTCACTCCACAGCTGGAACTGACCGCGGGAAGCGCCGAGTTGTGCGAGGTGCGCTCCGGTGGCGCGCTCGCCGAGGTGCTGCGCGGTGTGCGTCCGGTGTTCGCGGACTCGGCCGCGGCGCTCGCCGCACTGCCCGAACTCCTGGGCTCGGACCGGGCGTTGCCGAGCGGCCAGCGCGCGATCCTGGCCCCGCTGCGCGGCCGGCGCCGGGTGATCGGGGCCGCGGTGTTCCTGCGCCGCCCCGACCGGCTCGCGTTCGACGCCGACGACCTGCTGGTGGCGGGGCAGTTGGCGACGCACAGCGCGCTCGGCATCGACAAGGCGGTGCTGTACGGGCGCGAGGCGTACATCGCGGACGAGTTGCAGCGCACGATGCTGCCGGAGACGCTGCCGCGCCCGACCGGGGTGCGGCTCGCCTCGCGCTATCTGCCTGCGGCGGAGACGGCGCGGGTCGGCGGCGACTGGTACGACGCGATCCCGCTGCCCGGCAGCCGCGTCGCGCTGGTCGTGGGCGACGTCATGGGCCACTCGATGACGTCGGCCGCCATCATGGGCCAGCTGCGCACCACCGCGCAGACCCTCGCCGGACTCGACCTGCCCCCGCAGGAGGTCCTGCACCACCTCGACGAGCAGGCCCAGCGGCTCGGCACGGACCGCATGGCGACCTGCATGTACGCCGTGTACGACCCGGTCGCGCACCGCATCACCATCGCCAACGCCGGGCATCCGCCGCCCGTCCTGCTGCACCTCGGCGGGCGCTCCGAGGTGCTGCGCGTGCCGCCGGGCGCCCCCATCGGCGTCGGCGGCGTCGACTTCGAGGCGGTCGAGCTGGACGCCCCGGCGGGCGCGACGCTGCTGCTCTACACGGACGGGCTCGTCGAGTCGCGGCTGCGGGACGTATGGACCGGGATAGAGCAGCTGCGCGAACGGCTCGCCGCGACCGCGCAGTTGACCGGTCCCGACCATCCGCCGCCCCTTGAGGCGCTGTGCGACGACGTCCTCGACATGCTCGGCCCCGGCGACCGGGACGACGACATCGCGCTGCTCGCCGCCCGGTTCGACGGGATCGCGCCGAGCGACGTCGCGTACTGGACCCTGGAGCCGGAGGACGCGGCGCCGGGCCGGGCCCGCAGGCTGGCCCGCAGCGCCCTGGACCGCTGGGGCCTTGAGGAGCTCACGGACTCGGTCGAGCTCCTGGTGAGCGAGGTCGTGACGAACGCGGTGCGCTACGCCACGCGTCCGGTCACCCTGCGCCTGCTGCGGACCGACGTGCTGCGCTGCGAAGTGGGCGACGACGTACCGCAGTTGCCGCGGCTGCGGCAGGCGCGGGCGACGGACGAGGGCGGTCGCGGGCTCTACCTGGTGAACCGGCTCGCCCGGCGGTGGGGCGCGACGCGCCTGTCCACCGGCAAGGTCGTCTGGTTCGAGCTTCCGGTGCCGTAGATATGTGGCCATGTGCCACTACTGCGGATGCCGTGAGATCCCGCTCATCAAGGAGTTCATCGCCGAGCACGAGCGCGTCACCGACGCCGCGGGTGACGCGCTGCGGGCGTTGGAGCGCGGCGACGTGGCGGCCGCACGGACGCTCGTCGTCGCGATGGCGCGGGAGCTCTCCTCGCACTGGAAGGGCGAGGAGGACGGCCTGTTCGCGGTGATGCGGGACGATCCGGAGTACGCCGACTACATCGACGCTCTGGTCGCCGAGCACCGCGAGCTCGGCGCGCTGCTGCCCACCCTCGACCTCACGGACCCCGGCGACGTACAGCGTCTGAAGGACGAGACGGACGAACTGCACCGGCACATCGCCAAGGAGGAGGACGGCCTCTTCCCCGCGTCGCTGACGGCGCTGTCCGGGGACGGGTGGGACGCGTCGATGGCGGCGTGGCGCGCGGCGCATCCCTGGCAGGGCGCCTGAGCGGTCAGAACCCCACCGGCACATACCCGGCGGCCCGCCCCCGGTCGTCGAGCACCCGCCCCATCCGCTTCACCGTGCGCAGCGTCACCGTGCGGTCCTCGACGCGCAGGGCGGGGAACCGGTCGTCCAGGGCGGCCTCCAGGGTGGCCATGCCGTCCAGGTCGCGGAGCCAGACCTGGAAGAGCAGGTTGCAGGAGCCCGTGACCGAGGTGCACAGGCGCATCTGCGGGAGGCGGGCGAGGGCCGATCCCGTGCGGTCGAGTTCGCCGTGCGGGACGGTCGCCCGGTATGTGGCGAGGGCGGGCCAGCCCGCCAGTTGCTGGGCCAGATCGCAGCGCAGCAGGATCTCCCGGTCGCGCAGTTCGCGCGCGAGCCGGCGCCGCACGGTCGACTCGCCGACGCCGACGGCCTCCGCCAACTCGGCATATCCGGCACGGCCGTTCGCGCCCAGCTCCCGAAGGAGCGCCAGGTCGACCTCGTCGCGGGGCCGGAACGGGCGCGAGGGCGCGCCGGGCCCCGGCCCCGCCGTGGTGAGCCGCGCCCGCCCCGCCCGGTCGAGGGCGCGCACCTTCCAGCCGCTGCCCTCCTGGTAGAGCCGCATGCTCAGCCGGGTCCGCGTGCCGCGCACGCCCGGCAGCCGCCCCAGGTCGTCGCTGACCCGGCGCCCGAGCGCGGGCAGATCGGGCGCCGCGACCGAGAGCAGCAGATCGTAGTCACCGACCACGTGCTCCGCGCTGAACACCCAGGGAAGCCGGACGAGCCCGGCGGTCAGTTCCTCCAACTCGCCCGGTGTGCAGGTCACTTCCACGTAGGCGACCGTGGCCGTCGTCGGTCCCGCGTACGCCGTCACCCAGGCGAGGCCCGCCCGTTCGAGGCGGGTCCAGCGGCGGGCCGCGGTCGTCGCGTCGATACCGACGGCCGGGCCGACCCGGCTCCACGGGGCGCGCGGGTCGGTCTGGAGGGCGTCGATCAGGGCGAGATCGGCCTCCTCGAAGGCGGCGGATTCCGGCACCAGGCCGTACAGGCTGCCGTTTTCCAGCAATTGAGGCCCCTTCTCGCACGGCGGCCGGAGTCTGTCCCCACTTCCGAGCCGCCCCCCACACCAGCACGCCCACTCTAGAAGGAGTGCCTGTGGTCCCACCCTCGCAAGGCCCCGCACGTGAGCGTCTCGACAAGGGCGCCAAGCTCACGGTGACGCTGCTCTTCGCCGCCTGGCTGATCGACTACATCGACCGTCTGGTCATCAATCTGGCACTGCCCTCGATCGGCCACGAATTCGACCTCAGCCGCGCCCAGCAGGGCCTGGCGGTCTCCGTGTTCTTCGTGGCGTACGCCGTCTGCCAGATCCCGGGCGGGATGCTCGCCGACCGGTACGGCGCCAAGCGCGTCACCTGCTGGGCGCTGCTCATCTGGTCCGCGTTCACGGCACTCACCGGGCTCGCGGGCTCCTTCGCGATCCTGCTCGTGGTGCGCTTCCTGTTCGGCATCGCCGAGGGCATCTTCCCCGGTGCCTCGATGAAGGCCGTGAGCGAGCGGACCACGCCGGGCCAGCGGATGAGCGCCAACGGCGTCGTGCAGTCGTCGAACGCCGTGGCCGCCGTCATCGCCCCACTGATCGCCGCACCGCTCATCGCCCACTTCGGCTGGCGCTCGGCCTTCTTCACCGTCGCCGCAGTCGGCGTCTTCGTGTACGCGGCCGTCCGCCTGTGGCTGCCGGAGCGGGAACGGACGGAGGCCGACGCACGGCCCACCGGCTCCACCCGCACCGTGCTTCGCTCGGGGACCATGTGGGCGTTCGCCGGGATGTTCTTCGGCTACGACATCATCGTGTGGGGCCTGAACACCTGGGTGCCCTCGTACCTCAACCAGGAGCGCGGGCTCGCGCTGACCTCGGCGGGCGCGCTGTCGATCCTGCCCGCGGGCGCCGCGACCGTCGCCGTGATCGTCGGCGGCCGGCTCGCGGACCGCTTCGAGGGCAACCAGCGCAAGATCGTGGTGCCCGCGATGACGGTCTCCTCACTCGCCCTGATCCTCATGGCGACGGCTTCCGGCACGGCCGCGTTCATCGGCTGGATGACGGTGGCGATCGCGTCCGCCTCGCTGGGCTACATGCCGATCTTCGCGGTGCCGCTGCGCAGCCTGCCGCCCGAACTGACCGGCGCGGCCGCCGGGTTGATCACGTTCGGCGGGCAGGCCGGTGGCGTCGTCGCGCCGACCGCGATGGGGCTGCTCGCGGACTCGGCCGGGTTCGGCGCCGCGTTCGGCTTCCTCGTCGTCGGCGCGGTGCTCGCCGCGGTCCTCGCCTGCGTCACCCCGCAGACCACACTCACCTTCCGCCGGGCGCTGCGGCTGCCCGCCGAGCCCGAGCCCACCCCCGTACCCGTCCAAGGAGAGGCCCGATGACCGACACCACCCTCGACAGCCTGCTGCCGTCCCTGCGCGAGCTCTACCGGGACCTGCACGCCCACCCCGAACTCTCCCTCCAGGAGACCCGCACCGCCGGGATCGTCGCGGCCCGGCTGCGCGAGCAGGGCGGCTGGGAGGTGACCGAGGGCGTCGGCGGCACCGGCGTCGTCGGGGTGCTCCGGAGCGGCGAGGGCCCGACCGTGCTGCTGCGTGCCGACATGGACGCTCTGCCCGTCCTGGAGGCGACCGGCCTGCCCTACGCGTCCGTGGCGCGCGGTACCGACCGCGACGGCAACGACGTGCCGGTCATGCACGCCTGCGGCCACGACATGCACGTCACGTGTCTGCTCGGCGTGACGGCGCTCCTCGCGGCGGAGCGGGACGCCTGGCGCGGCACCGTCGTCGCCGTGTTCCAGCCCGCCGAGGAGATCGGCCGGGGCGCCAGGGACATGCTGGACGACGGGTTCGCGGAGCGTTTCCCGAGGCCGGACGTGTGTCTCGGGCAGCACGTCGGGCCGTTCCCCACGGGGGTCGCGGTGACCCGGCCCGGAGCGGTGATGGCGGCCTCCGACAGCTACCGCGTACGCCTCTTCGGGCGCGGCGGGCACGGTTCGACGCCCGAGTCGACGGTCGACCCTGTGGTCCTCGCGGCGGCCGTCGTGATGCGCCTGCAGACCGTGGTCTCGCGCGAGGTCGGCGCCTCGCAGACGGCCGTCGTGACGGTGGGCTCGATCCACGCCGGCACGAAGGAGAACATCATCGCGGACGAGGCCGAGCTGAAGCTCAACATCCGCTCGGTCGACCCGGTGGTGCGCGAGCGGGTGCTCGCCGCGGTGCGCAGGATCGTCCGGGCGGAGGCGGAGGCCTCGGGCTCGCCCAAGGAGCCGGAGTTCACCTCGCTCGGCTCCTTCCCCGTCACGGAGAACACCGACGACGCCACCGCCACGACGATCGACGGGCTGCGCGGGGCGCTCGGCGAGCACGGTGTGCTGGTGCTGCCGCAGCCGATCAACGGCAGCGAGGACTTCGGCCTGTTCGGCAAGGAGCTCGGCGTGCCCTCGGTGTTCTGGCACTTCGGCGGGGCCGACCCGGCCGCCTTCGCGGGGCTCGACGCGGGCACGCTCGCCTCGCGCGGCCTGCCCGCCGAGATCCCGGTGAACCACGCGCCGCAGTACGCGCCGCTTCAGGACCCCACGATCGAGCTGGGGGTGCGGGCCTTCCTCGCGGCGGCCCGCACCTGGCTCGGCTCCCCCGAGTAGCCCGCGTCAGTCTCTGCCGTTCCCGTTCCCGCCGCCGTTCTCCGGCTCGACCGGGTCGTCCGGCCAGCTCGCGGTCGGGCTGTCGGTCGGGACCGGGAGCGTCTGCGTCGGCTCCGTCGTCGGCGTCTCGCTCGTCGGTGTCTCGCTCGGCGACGACTGGGTCGGCGTCGGCTCGGTCGACTCCGACTTGCTCGGCGTCGGGTCGGTGGAGGGCTCCTCGGTCGGGGTGGCCGGGGCGGTCGTCGTGGGCTGGACGGCCTTGCCCATGTCGGTGTCCAGGTCGAACTTCCCGTTCGCACTGGACGAGTTGAAGGTGTACTGCGCCCAGATCTGGGCCGGGAAACTGCCGCCGTCGACACGGGGCAGGCCACCGGCGCCCTCCATGGACACGTGTGCGCCCGCCTCGGACGACTTCAGCGCGCCCTCGCCGAACAGGCCCACCGACGTGACCAGGTCCGGCGTGTACCCGGTGAACCAGGCCGACTTGTTGTCGTCGGAGGTACCGGTCTTGCCGGCGACCTGCTGGCCCTCGCGGACCGCGTTGTCGCGTACGGAGGTCTTCGCCGTGCCGTCGTCGACCACACCGGTCAGGACCGAGGTCACCGAGTCGGCGGCGCCGCGGCTGATCACCTGCTCGCCGACGGCGTCGTCGAGCGGGATCCTGTCGCCCTGCTTGGACACCGACTTCACGATCTGCGGCGTGACCTTCTTGCCGTGGTTGTCGAGCGTCGCGTAGACACCGGCCATCTCCATCGGGCTCGCGCCCATGGTGCCGAGGGTCTGCGCGGGGAACGGCTTGAGGTCGCCCGAGTCCATGCCGAGCTTCTTCGCCGTCGCCATGACCTGGTCCATGCCGACGTCGACGCCGAGCTGCGCGAAGACGGAGTTGATGGACTTGTTCATGGCGGTCTGGAGGGTGACCGGGCCGTAGCTCTTCTTGTCCTCGTTCGGCGGGGCGAAGCCGACCTTCTCGCCGTTGTCGACGACCGGGCGCCTGCTGGTGCCGTCGTAGATCGTGTCCGCGGTGATGTTCTGGCCGGACTGCGTGGTGGCCTTGTCCTCCAGGGCGGCCGCGAGGATCAGCGGCTTGAAGGTGGAGGCGGGCTGGTAGTCCGTGCGCGTCGCGTTGTTGACGTAGTGCTCGCTGAGCCCTTCACCGCCGTACAGGGCGAGGACCTTGCCGGTCTTCGGGTCGACGGAGACGGCGCCGGCCTGCACGCGCGCGTCGGCCTTCTTGTCCTTGCGGTCGAGCTTGTCGTTGAGCTGCTGCTTGACCGACTTCTCGAGCTGCTTCTGCTTGTTGCGGTTGATGTTGAGGGTGACCGTGTAGCCACCCGCGTCGAACTGCGCCTCCGTGAGGTTCAGTTCCTTCATGACCTCGTCGCGCGCGGCGGTGTAGAGGTAGCCCTCCTGGCCCTGGAGCCCGGAGGCCGCCTTCGGCGGGATCGGCTTGTCGAACGTCATGCCCTGCCGGTCGCTCGCGCTCAGCCAGTGCATGCCGACCATGTTGTCGAGCACGTAGTTCCAGCGCGCCTTGGCCAGCCGCTTTCCGGTGTCGGAGGCGAGCGCCCAGTCGTACTGATTGGGGGCCTGGAGCAGCGCGGCGAGATACGCGCCCTGCGGCACGGACAGCTTCGAGGCGTCCTCGCCGTAGTAGGCCTGGGCGGCGGCCTGGATGCCCCAGGCGCCGCGGCCGTAGTAGCTGGTGTTGATGTACCCGGCGAGGATGTCGTCCTTGGACTGCTTCTGGTCCACCTTCAGCGAGATGACCAGTTCCTTGAGCTTGCGGGAGACGGTCTGTTCCTGCGTCAGGTAGTAATTCTTCACGTACTGCTGGGTGATCGTGGAGCCGCCCTGCTTGCCCTTGCCCATGACGGTGTTGAGCATGCCGCGGGCGGTGCCCTTCAGGTCGATGCCCTTGTCCGTGTAGAACGTCTTGTTCTCGGCGGCGACGAAGGTGTGCTGGACGCCCTCGGGCACCTCGGCGAGGTCGACGAGCTCCCGGTTGACCTTGCCGGTGCGGGCCATCGTGGCACCGTCGCTGTACTTGTAGACGTTGCTCTGCACCTGGGCGTCGGGGTTGCCCTCGGGTACGTCGATCACCAGGTACAGCACGATGAACGCGCCCATGCACAGCAGCACGAGCCCGAAGAACGTGCCCAGGAGCTTCTTCCAGGTGAAGAAGCGGCGTATGCCCGACGGCCGCGCCGCGCGCTTGCGCGCCTTCCTCGCATCCGCTCGGCCCATGACCTCAGTCGCTCCGCTTCTTGTCCTTGTCCGTGTACGCCTCGGCGTACGGGTACGAACCCAGTTCTCACGATCGTGCTGAATCGGCTCAAGAACCTAACCCGTCACTTATGTCGAATCTTCGTCGATTCGGCCATATCGGACGTGACAATCAGCACCCACCCCATGGGAACCGACGAGTGAGACGTGCGGATGGTTGCCGAGCGCGATAAAGTGATATCACTTTGCTAGACCACGTTCGCGGCAGCGCGGCGACGAACGACCAGCTCAGAGAAACGGGGACAGTCATGCCCGAGACGGACGCCACACCCAGCACTCCCGACGTACAGATGCCGAGGGCGCACGTACGCGAGTTCACGGCCCAGAGCATCGGCGGCGGACTCGCCCTGCTGCTCGGCCTCATCGGCCTGATCGTCGGCGGAGCCCTGATCGCGATCGCCGGCTCCACCGACTCCGGGGGCGCCAGGGGTGCGCTCATCGCGATCGGCGTCGTGGTCGCGATCGGCTCGGTCTTCGCCATGGCGGGGCTGAACATGGTGGCGCCGGGCGAGGCCCGCGTCGTCCAGCTCTTCGGCCGCTACCGGGGCACGATCCGCACGGACGGCCTGCGCTGGGTGAACCCGCTGACCTCGCGCACGAAGATCTCGACCCGCGTGCGCAACCACGAGACGGCGGTCCTCAAGGTCAACGACGCGTACGGCAACCCGATCGAGCTCGCCGCGGTCGTCGTCTGGAAGGTCGAGGACACGGCCCAGGCGAGCTTCGAGGTCGACGACTTCCTGGAGTTCGTCTCGACGCAGACCGAGGCGGCCGTCCGGCACATCGCCATCGAGTACCCCTACGACGCGCACGACGAGGCGGGCCTGTCGCTGCGCGGCAACGCGGAGGAGATCACGGAGAAGCTCGCCGTGGAGCTCCACGCGCGCGTGGAGGCGGCCGGCGTCCAGATCATCGAGTCCCGCTTCACGCACCTCGCGTACGCCCCCGAGATCGCGTCGGCGATGCTCCAGCGCCAGCAGGCGGGCGCGGTCGTGGCGGCCCGCCGCCTGATCGTCGACGGGGCGGTGGGCATGGTCGAGGACGCGCTCGCCCGCATCACCGAGCAGGACTTCGTGGCGCTCGACGAGGAGCGCAAGGCGGCGATGGTCTCCAACCTGCTGGTCGTCCTGTGCGGCGACCGCGCGGCCCAGCCCGTCGTGAACACAGGAACGCTCTACCAGTGACCCCGCCCCCTGACCGCGAGCGCCGCCCAGCACGCAAACAGGTCCTGCTGCGGCTCGATCCGGCGGTGTACGACGCGCTCGCGCGCTGGGCGGGCGAGGACCTGCGCTCGGCCAACGCGCAGATCGAGTTCCTGCTGCGCCGGGCCCTCAAGGAGGCGGGGCGTCTGCCGGGCTCGGCGGGCCCCCTGCCGAGGCGGGGCCGCCCCCCGTCCAGCGAGACCGACTGAACGCCACGGGGCTCCGCCCCGGACCCCGCGCCTCAAACGCCTGCGGGGCTTGATGGGCCAGCTATACACACCGCGTATACGCGGTGTGTATAGTCCCTCGCATGTCCATCGGCCACACCCTCCTCGGGCTGCTCGAATCCGGGCCCCGCCACGGTTACGACCTCAAGCGCACCTTCGACGAGACGTTCGGGCACGACAAGCCGCTGCACTACGGGCAGGTCTACTCGACCATGTCCCGCCTCCTGAAGAACGGCCTCGTCGAGGTCGACGGGATCGAGGCCGGCGGCGGCCCCGAGCGCAAGCGGTACGCGATCACCGACGCCGGCGTCACCGACGTACAGCAGTGGCTCGCGACGCCGGAGAAGCCGGAGCCGTACCTCCAGTCGACCCTCTACACCAAGGTCGTCCTCGCCCTGCTGACCCGGCGCGACGCCACCGACCTCCTCGACGCGCAGCGCGCCGAGCATCTGCGCCTGATGCGCATCCTCACGGACCGCAAGCGCAAGGGCGACCTCGCCGATCAACTCATCTGCGACCACGCCCTGTTCCACCTGGAAGCCGATCTGCGCTGGCTGGAACTGACCGCCGCGCGCCTCGACAAGCTCGCCGCGGAGGTACGTCCCTCATGAGTTCGCCCACCACTCCCGCCGGTTCCCTGCTGGCCGCGACCGACCTGCACAAGACGTACGGTCCGACCCCGGCCCTCGACGGCGCCTCCTTCTCCGTCCACCCGGGCGAGGTCGTCGCGGTCATGGGCCCGTCCGGCTCGGGCAAGTCGACGCTGCTGCACTGCCTCGCCGGGATCGTCCCGCCGGACTCCGGCACCATCACGTACAACGGCCGCGACCTGACCGCCATGTCCGACGCGGAGCGCAGCGCGCTGCGCCGCGGCGAGTTCGGCTTCGTGTTCCAGTTCGGCCAGCTGGTCCCGGAGTTGACGTGCGTCGAGAACGTCGCGCTGCCGTTGCGCCTGAACGGCGTGAAGCGCAAGGAGGCCGAGCGCCGGGCCGTCGAATGGCTCCAGCGCCTGGAGGTCGACGACCTCGCGGGCAAGCGCCCCGGTGAGGTCTCCGGCGGCCAGGGCCAGCGCGTCGCGGTCGCCCGCTCCCTCGTCACGGGGCCGCGCGTGCTGTTCGCCGACGAGCCCACCGGCGCCCTGGACTCGCTCAACGGCGAGCGCGTCATGGAGCTGCTCACGGACGCCGCCCGCAGCACCGGCGCCGCCGTCGTCCTGGTCACCCACGAGACGCGGGTCGCCGCCTACTCCGACCGCGAGATCGTCGTGCGGGACGGCAAGGCCCGGGACATGGAGTTCGCCCGATGACCCTCCTCGACGACCGCCCCGCCCAGGCCCCGCCCGCACCCGCGGAGCCCGGCCTCGCGGGCCGCCTGCGCGACCTCGCGCTCGGAGTCCGCTTCGGCTTCTCCGGCGGCCGCGAGGGCTGGATCCGTACGCTGCTCACGGCGCTCGGCGTCGGTCTCGGCGTCGCCGTGCTGCTCGGCGCCGCGTCCGTGCCGAACTTCACGAGCGGCCGCGACGCCCGCTACGACGCCCGCTCGATCGACTTCAGCGAAGAGAGCGTGAAGCCGTCGGACCGCACGCTGCTCACGCTCGACACCTCCTCCTCGTACCGGGACGTCTCGGTCGGCGGCTTCATGCTGAGCGCCGACGGCGAGCACCCCGTCCTGCCGCCCGGCGTCGACAAGCTGCCGGGCCCCGGCGAGATGCTGGTCTCGCCCGCGCTGCGCGACCTCCTCGACTCCCCCGAGGGCGAACTGCTCAAGAAGCGCTACGACTTCCGCGACGTCGGCACCATCCACGAAGCGGGCCTGAGCGACCCCTTCGACCTGTACATGTACGCGGGCAGCGACAGCCTGAGCACCGACCGCGGCGCCACCCGCGTCGACGGCTTCGGCCGAGCGGGCAACGACAACCCGCTCGACCCGGCCCTGGTGCTGATGATCCTGCTGGGCTGCGTGGTGCTGCTCGCGCCCATCGCCATCTTCATCGCGACCGCCGTACGGTTCGGCGGCGAGCGGCGCGACCGCAGACTCGCCGCGCTGCGACTCGTCGGCGCGGACGCGCGGATGACGCGGTGGGTGGCCGCCGGTGAGGCGCTGTTCGGCACGCTCGTCGGTCTCGCGTTCGGCCTCGTCGCCTTCTTCGCCGGGCGGCAGGTGTTCGCGCACGTCGAGGTGTGGCGCCTTTCGGCGTTCCCCGACGACTTCACCCCGGTGCCGGTGCTCGCCGCGGTGGTGCTGCTCGCGGTGCCGCTGTCCGCGATCGCCGTCACGGTGTTCGCCCTGCGGTCCGTCGCGATCGAGCCGCTCGGTGTCGTACGGGGCGGGCGCGTGCGCGGCCGCAGGCTGTGGTGGCGGCTGCCCGTCCCCGTCATCGGCGTCCTGGTCCTGTTCCTGTCCAGCTTCGGCGAGGGCTCGTCCCAGATGGACATGGCCGTGATCGCGGGAGGCGTCCTGCTGACCCTCGTCGGCATGGTGCTGGTTCTGCCCTGGCTGGTGGAGTCCGTCGTGAGCCGACTGCGGGGCGGCTCCGTGCCCTGGCAACTGGCGACCCGCAGGCTCCAGTTGAACAGCAGCGCCGCCACCCGCGCGATCTCCGGCATCACCATCGCGGTGGCCGGCGGCATCGCCCTTCAGATGTTCACCGTCGGCATCAACGACAGCTTCAACAGCTCGACCGGCCAGGACCCCAAGCGCGCCCAGATCGGCGCGAACACCGACTTCCCGAGCGGTGCGCTGGCCGACCGGATGGTCCAGGAGTTCCGGACCACCAAGGGCGTGCGAAAGGTCATCGGCACGGTCAGCACCTCGGCCGAGCGAGTGGGCGCCAAGCCGGGCGCGGACGGCTACGCCCCGTCCGTCTCGCTGTCCGTCGGCTCCTGCCCCTCGCTGCGCGAGCTGGCCCACCTGCCCTCGTGCTCGGACGGCGACGTCTTCCGGGTCACCCGCTCCCACGACTCCTACCTCGACGGTGAGTTGGAGAAGGTCGCCGTGCCCGGCGGGCGGCTCGTCGTGGACAACCCCGAGGACGCGGGCCGCACCGGCCTGAAGCCGGTGCACTGGAAGCTGCCCGGGGACGTGCGCACCGTCGACTCCCGGAAGGACCCGGCGGGCGAGTACTACGGCGGTATCCTCGCCACCCCCGGCGCCCTCGACCCGGCGACCCTGCACACCGCGTCGACCAGCGCGCAGATCCAGATCGACGAGAGCGTGCCCGACGCGGCGGACCAGGTCCGCAACACCGCGTTCGCGGTCGACCCGGGCATGCACGTGTGGACGTACGAGCTGGCGACCCGCGACAAGGAGTACGCGAGCATCCGCACGGCCCTCTTCACGGCCGCGGCCCTCACCATGGTGATCATCGCGGCGTCGATGCTGGTCTCGCAGATCGAGCAACTCCGCGAGCGCAGGCGGCTGTTGTCGGTGCTCGTCGCCTACGGCACGAAGCGCTCGACGCTCGCCTGGTCCGTGCTCTGGCAGACGGCGATCCCGGTGGTCCTCGGCATGGCGATGGCCGTGACGGGCGGGCTGACGCTCGGCTGGCTGATGCTGCGCCTCGTCGGCAAGCCGGTCACCGACTGGCTGCTGTTCCTCCCCCTGAGCGGGGTGGCGGCCGCCCTCATCGCAGTGGTGACCCTCCTGTCCCTGCCTCCGCTGTACCGCATGATGCGGGCGGAGGGCCTGCGGACGGAGTGACGCTCAGCCCTCACCAACGATGCGAACCGGCAGGCCCCGCAAGGCGGTTCGCAGGGCCTGCGCCAGCTCCTTGTACTCCGCGGAGCGCGCCGCCCCCGTGCGCATGGCGAAGGCCACGCGGCGCGCGGGGGCGGGCTCCGCGAAGTACCCGGTGAGCAGTTGGCTGCTCCGGCTGGTCTCGACGGACACGGCGGTGCGCGGCAGCAGCGTCACTCCGAGGCCGCCCGCGACGAGCTGGACCAGCGTGGCGAGCCCGGCGGCGGTCGTGGCGACGGGGGCGTCGTCGCGACCCGCCTCCCGGCAGATGTCGAGGGCCTGGTCGCGCAGGCAGTGCCCCTCGTCCAGGAGCAGCAGGTTCAGCTCCCGCAACGCTTCACGCGGAATCCCTTCCCGGCCGCCGAGCCAGTGGTCGAGCGGCGTGACGAGCACGAAGTCCTCGTCGAACAAGGGCAGTTCACTCACCCCCGGCATCCCGAGCGGCACGGCGAGCAGCAGCAGATCGAGTCGCCCCGCCCCCAGGCCCTCGATGAGCGAGGACGTCTGCTCCTCGTGCACCTGGAGGTCCAGGTCGGGATACGTCTCGTGGACGAGCCGCAGCACCGTCGGCAGCAGATACGGCGCCACCGTGGGGATCACGCCGAGCCGCAGCACCCCCGTGAACGGCGCCCGCACCGCCTCGGCCTCCTCGACGAGCGCGCCGACCTCGTCGAGCACGACCTTGGCCCGCACCGCGATCCGCTCCCCGGCCGGCGAGAGCAGCACCTTTCTCGTCGTACGCTCGAGAAGGGTCACCCCCAGCGTCTCCTCCAGCGCCGAGACCGCGCCCGACAGCGCGGGCTGGCTCATCCCGATCGCCGCCGCCGCGTCCCGGAAGTGCAGATGCTCCGCGACCGCGGCGAACGCCCGCAGCTGCGCCAGGCTCGGCTGCCTGCGCCGGGCCCCCACGGGCTTTCCGTTCTGTACGGCCACTGATAGCCACCTCCGATCAACATGACCGAGTCTAGCTATTTCCGTAATCAATGCACCCTGTGCCACGATCTTCAACAGTCCAACCCATGGAAACAGCCCCAAAAGGGATGCTTCCTACTGCAAGGAGTTCGTGTGCTCACTGTCGGTGACAAGTTCCCCGAGTTCGACCTGACTGCCTGTGTCTCGCTGGAGAAGGGCGCTGAGTTCGAGCAGATCAACCACAAGACCTACGAGGGCAAGTGGAAGATCGTCTTCGCGTGGCCCAAGGACTTCACCTTCGTGTGCCCCACCGAGATCGCCGCGTTCGGCAAGCTGAACGAGGAGTTCGCCGACCGTGACGCCCAGATCCTCGGCTTCTCCGGTGACTCCGAGTTCGTGCACCACGCCTGGCGCAAGGACCACCCGGACCTGACGGACCTGCCCTTCCCGATGATGGCCGACTCGAAGCACGAGCTCATGCGTGACCTCGGCATCGAGGGCGAGGACGGCTTCGCGCAGCGCGCCGTCTTCATCGTCGACCAGAACAACGAGATCCAGTTCACGATGGTGACCGCCGGCTCCGTCGGCCGTAACCCCAAGGAGGTCCTCCGGGTCCTCGACGCCCTCCAGACGGACGAGCTGTGCCCGTGCAACTGGACCCAGGGCGAGAACACCCTGGACCCGGTCGCGCTGCTGGCCGGTGAGTGAGCATGGCCCTCGATGAGCTGAAGTCCGCCGTTCCGGACTACGCCAAGGACCTGAAGCTGAACCTGGGCTCGGTCATCGGCAACTCGGACCTTCCGGCCCAGCAGCTGTGGGGCACGGTCCTGGCGACCGCCATCGCCTCCCGTTCCCCGCGCGTGCTGCGCGAGCTGGAGCCC
This sequence comes from Streptomyces endophyticus, assembly GCF_035798155.1. NCBI lineage: Bacteria > Bacillati > Actinomycetota > Actinomycetes > Kitasatosporales > Streptomycetaceae > Streptomyces > Streptomyces endophyticus. Next base: position 15,144 of record NZ_JAOZYC010000128.1, read on the forward strand.
GAGGCGAAGGCGAACCTGTCGCCCGAGGCGTACACCGCCGCGAAGTCGGCTGCCGCCATCATGGCGATGAACAACGTCTTCTACCGCACGCGTCACCTGCTCTCGGACAACGAGTACGGGACGATGCGCGCCGGTCTGCGGATGAACGTCATCGGCAACCCGGGGGTCGACAAGGTCGACTTCGAGCTGTGGTCCTTCGCGGTCTCGGCGATCAACGGGTGCGGGATGTGCCTCGACTCGCACGAGCAGGTGCTGCGCAAGGCCGGTGTCGACCGTGAGGTCGTGCAGGAGGCCTTCAAGATCGCGTCTGTGATCCAGGCGGTCGGCGTCACGCTCGACGCGGAAGACGCGCTGGCCTGATCCAGCCCCTGCGGCGATTGAGCAGCGGGGTCCGGGGCGGAGCCCCGAGGCGTAAGGAACGGGGGCCGGAATCATCCGGCCCCCGTTTCCCATGTCACGGGGCGCTGCCCCGGACCCCGCGCCTCAATCGCCGGCGGGGCTTGAATTGACTGCCGTCGCGCCCCTGGGTTCCGGTGTGTGAGCGAGGTGGGCCTCCCGGGACCACGCCCGGAGGTAGACGACGACCGTGTTCGTGACCGCCACCAGTGGCACCGCCACCACCGCTCCCCCGATCCCGGACACCATGCCGCCCGCGGCCACCGCGAGGACGACGGCAAGAGGATGCACCCGTACCGCGCGGCCCAGGATGAACGGCTGCAGGATGTGGCCCTCGATCTGCTGCACCGCGAGCACCACGCCCAGCGTCATCACCGCGGTGAACACGCCCTGCGTCACCAGCGCGACGACCACGGCGAGCGCGCCGGAGACGACGGCGCCCACCAGCGGGATGAACGCGAACAAGAAGATGAAGACGGCCAGCGGCACCGCCATCGGGACACCGAGGAAGAAGATTCCGAGGCCGATGAAGATGGCGTCGATCAACGCCACTATCACCGTCCCGCGGACGTACGCCGTGAGCGTGCGCCAGGCGCGCGGCCCCGCGCCCGCGATGCCGGGACGGGCCTGCGCCGGGACGAGCCCCAGGGTCCACTCCCAGATACGCCGGCCGTCGTAGAGCAGGAACAGCGTCGAGAACATCGTGAGGAGTACGCCCGTCAACGCCTCGACGATGACGGTGACGCCTTCGAGGCCGGCCGACGTGATCTCGTCCGTGTTCGCGCCGACCGCGTCGCGCAGTGACTTGGCGATGTCGTTGATCTGACCGTCGGTCACGTGGAACGGGCTGTTGAGCAGCCATCGGCGCAGATCGTCGATGCCGTCCTGGACCTGTTCGGACAGCTGGTCGATGTTCTCCTGGACCTGCCAGACCACGAACCAGCCGACGAGCCCCATGATGACGAAGCCGAGAATCGCGGTCAGGGCCGTGGCGAGGCCGCGCGGCACGCCGCGCCGCATGAGGCGGGCCACCGTCGGCTGCAACAGCGCGGTGATGAGCAGCGCCGCGATGAACGCGAAGATCACCAGCTGCACCGAACTGATGACCTTCATCAGCACCCAGAGCGTCCCGGCGAGGACCAGGAACCGCCAGCCCGCCTCCGCGGCCACCCGAAGGCCCCACGGCAGGGCGACGACCGGCTCGGGCCGCGGGGCCACGGTCGGCGCGTACGCGGGCGGGGCGGGCACCCGGCCCGTGTCGTGCTCGGGTGCTGGTTCGTCCGGGCCCCGGGCGCCCGGATCCGGGTCAGGAGCTCTGGCCGGGGCGCCCCTCGGCGGGGCCGACAGCTCGTCCTCCTCGGCCCGCTCGGCCTCCGCGCGGCGCTCGTCCAGGCGCTCGCCCATCTTGTTGATTCCCGCACCGAACCGGCCGAGCCACCCTGGAACTCGCGACATCATCCGTCCTCTTTGAGCCTGTGGCACCGACCGTATCGCGTGGAAACGCCGAAACCCCTCACCGTGAGGACGGTGAGGGGCTTCGCGAGGTTGCGAACTACTGGTTGCTCAGTACCAGTTGTTGGCCTGCCAGAACGACCAGGCCTCGCAGGGGCTGCCATAGCGGTCGTTCATGTAACCGAGGCCCCACTTTATCTGTGTGGCCGGGTTGGTCTGCCAGTCCGCGCCCGCCGACGACATCTTCGTTCCGGGCAGCGCCTGGAAGAGACCGTAGGCACCGGACGAGGCGTTGGTGGCCTTGTAGTTCCAGGTGGACTCGTGGTCCACGATGTTGCTGAAGCACTGGAACTGTCCGGACGGCACCATCTGACGGGCCATCGACTGAACCTGGGCGACGCTGTACGAAGCCTGGGATGCGAAGTCGGAGGCGTCTCGGGTGGCCGAACGGCTGGCGGCTGCCTTCTTGGCTGCCTCCCGCTCCTTGGCCTCCTTCTCCGCCTTCTCCTTTGCCTCCTTGGCGTCCTGTGCGGCCTGCTGCTTGGCGACCGCGTCCTCGGCTGCCTGCTTCCGGGCGGACTCCTCGGCGGACTTCTGCGCAGCCGTGTCGGCCGCGATGGCCTGGGTCTGCGCCTGCTGCTTCAGCGACGAGGTCTGCACCTGCGCCTGCTGACCAGCAGGGATGTCTGCGAGGAGGGTCGAGTCGCTCGCCGTTGCCTCAGCCTCCTGAGAGGGCTGACCGGTGCTGCCCGAGGCAACACCAACGACGGCGCCGACTGTGGTGACCGCGGTGGCCGAGACCACTGCGAATCCCCGGACCGAAATCCGGCTCACACGGTTTCCTTCCAGCATCGCCCGCTTGAGGTGACCGTCGCGGACGCAATCGTGCCCCTGGCACTGGTCTCCCAACTGCGGGGTCACGGGAGACACGGGCCCGGTGGGCAACTCCCGCGAGGGGAGAGCCGCGTGGTACTCGGGCGGCATACGACGGCCTCTATGTAGTTCAGATGCAGCTGGTGCTGCGGTGGTTTCGTACCGCTGGGGGCACGCAAGTGTCGTATGCGGGGCCTGACAGGACCGTGACTCTGCCGCATCGGAGCATGGCAAGGCAATTCCCCACCGCGTGGCAAACGTCACACCCCGTTTGCCCCAGGGGTTTTGCGGAAACGAGCACACGCCGCGACGCCGCCCGGCTAGGCTCTCGGACCTTGCCGAACGGCGCCAAAAAGGGTGAACAGCCCCTATACGGGCTAGATCTGAACGTCCTCCAGCATTTCGGTCACCAGGGCCGCGATCTGCGACCTTTCCGATCGGGTGAGCGTGACGTGCGCGAAGAGCGGATGTCCCTTCAGCTTCTCGACGACCGCGACCACCCCGTCGTACCGGCCGACACGGAGGTTGTCGCGCTGCGCGACGTCATGGGTGAGGACGACACGCGAGTTGGCCCCGATGCGCGAGAGGACCGTCAGAAGGACGTTCCGCTCCAGGGACTGCGCCTCGTCCACGATCACGAACGCGTCGTGCAGCGAGCGGCCCCTGATGTGGGTGAGCGGCAGGACCTCCAGCATCCCCCGGGCGGTGACCTCTTCGATCACCTCGCGCGATGTGACGGCGGACAGCGTGTCGAAGACCGCCTGCGCCCACGGCCCCATCTTCTCGGCCTCGGATCCCGGCAGATAGCCGAGCTCCTGCCCGCCGACCGCATAGAGGGGACGGAAGACCATCACCTTCTTGTGCTGGCGCCGCTCCAGGACGGCCTCCAGGCCCGCGCAGAGCGCGAGCGCGGACTTGCCGGTGCCGGCCCGGCCGCCCATCGAGATGATCCCGATGTCCGGGTCGAGCAGCAGATCGAGGGCGATTCGCTGCTCGGCGCTGCGCCCCTTGAGGCCGAAGGCCTCCCGATCGCCGCGCACCAGGCGGACGTTGCCCTCGGGTGTGACGCGGCCGAGCGCCTTGCCGCGCTCGGACTGGATCGTCAGACCCGTGTGCACGGGAAGGTCGGCGGCCTCGGGAACGTAGAGGGTGTCCTCTTCGAAGAGGAGGTCGACCTGCTCGGCGGGCAGCGTCAGTTCGGACATGCCGGTCCAGCCGGAGTCCGTGATGGCGAGTTCGGCGCGGTACTCCTCGGCGAGGAGGCCCACGGAGGACGCCTTGATCCGCAGCGGCAGATCCTTCGACACGACGGTGACGTCGTATCCCTCGGCCTGCAGATTGCGGGCGACCGCCAGGATGCGGCTGTCGTTGTCACCCAGGCGGTAGCCCGAGGGCAGCACGCTGGGGTCGGAGTGGTTGAGCTCGACGCGCAGGGTGCCGCCCAGTTCGCCGGTCGGGATCGGCGCGTCCAGGCGTCCGTGGCGGATCCGGTAGTCGTCGAGCAGGCGCAGTGCCTGCCTGGCGAAATAACCCAGCTCCGGATGGTGCCGTTTGGCCTCCAATTCCGTGACCACGACGACAGGAAGGACAACTTCGTGCTCGTCGAAACGGGTCATGGAGTTCGGATCGGCCAGCAGGACGCTGGTGTCGAGTACATAGGTGCGCCGGTCGGGCTTGGGAAGGCGCTTGTTACTGGTCACCACGGAAGGACGTACCCCCTCGGATGAGGTCGGGGAGCGACGGATTTTCGGGGCCGGTTCATCGGCCGCGATGCGCGGGCCGAGAACCGGCCCTCCAAGTCGTCGTCCGTACCCATCTGCGTACGGTCGTCCTGGTGCAAAGGGCCTCCCGGGCGGACGGGCCTTGCCGTCCGCTGAGATGCGGTGTCCTTGGTTCGGGCACCGACTTGGAAGGCTTATTCCCTCGAACAAGCGCCGCCATGCAAAAGCACATGGCGGCGCGTTCGTTAACTCCCGATGACGTACGTCTCTCGGTGACCGGCGTCAGCCGCCGAAACGGCGGTGGCGCACGGCGTAGTCGCGCATCGCGCGCAGGAAGTCCACCTTGCGGAAGGCCGGCCAGAACACGTCACAGAAGTAGTACTCGGAGTGGGCCGTCTGCCAGAGCATGAAGCCGGACAGCCGCTGCTCGCCGCTGGTGCGGATGACCAGGTCCGGGTCGGGCTGCTCCTTGGTGTACAGGTGCTTGCCGATGGCGTCGACGGTGACGGTGTCGGCGACGTCCTCGAGCGAGTTCCCCTTGTCCGAGGCGTCGAGCAGCATCGAGCGGACGGCGTCGGCGATCTCCTGGCGGCCGCCGTAGCCGATCGCGACGTTGACCACTATTCCGTCGCGGTCCGCGGTGGACTCCTCGGCCTCCTTGAGCACGGCCTGCAGGCCCGACGGGAGGATGTCGGTGTTGCCGACGTGCTGCACGCGCCAGCGGCCGTCCTCGGCGAGCGTGCGCACGGTGTCCTCGATGATGCCGAGGAGCGGGACCAGCTCCTCCTGGGGGCGGTCGAAGTTGTCCGTCGAGAGCAGCCAGAGCGTGACGACCTCGACGTCCGTCTCGCTGCACCAGCCGAGGAACTCCTCGATCTTGGCCGCGCCCGCCTGGTGGCCCTCGGCGGTGGTGGATCCGGCGGCCTTGGCCCAGCGGCGGTTGCCATCCATGATGACGCCGATGTGCTTGGGCACCTGGGCGTGGTCCAGGTGGCCTTCCACCCGGCGTGCATACAGCCCGACGAGCAGGTTGCGCAGCTTGTCGCGCAGGTTCACGGTCTTTTTGCCCTCCGTGCAGATGGAAGTCCCGAAGGCGGAAGCCTACTCGGGGGTAGCCAGGTGTCAGCTATGGGGTGTCAGTGACCTGACGTAGCTTCGTGTCCATGAACGACACCTCTCCTTACGTCGCCTCGGCGGGTCGGTACGGTTCCATGGAGTACCGGCGCACTGGCCGCAGCGGCCTGAAGCTCCCCGCCGTTTCCCTCGGACTGTGGCACAACTTCGGGGACGACCGCACACTTGCGTCCCAGCGCTCGATCCTGCGCCGCGCCTTCGACCTGGGCGTCACACACTTCGACCTCGCGAACAACTACGGGCCGCCGCCCGGCAGCGCCGAGCTGAACTTCGGCAAGATCTTCGCCCAGGACTTCGCGCCGTACCGTGACGAACTCGTCATCTCGACCAAGGCGGGCTACCGCATGCACCCCGGTCCGTACGGGGAGTGGGGCAGCCGCAAGTACCTGATGTCGTCCCTCGACGCGTCCCTGAAGCGGATGGGCGTCGACTACGTGGACATCTTCTACTCGCACCGCTTCGACCCGGACACTCCTCTTGAGGAGACGATGGGCGCGCTCGCCTCCGCGGTGCGGCAGGGCAAGGCGCTGTACGTGGGTGTGTCCTCGTACAGCAGCGAGCAGACGGCCGAAGCGGCGCGCCTGCTCCGGGAGATGGGCGTTCCGGCGATCATCCACCAGCCCTCGTACTCGATGCTCAACCGCTGGACCGAGGACGACAACCTGCTGGACACGCTGGAGGCGGCCGGGATGGGCTGCATCTCCTTCGCGCCGCTCGCGCAGGGCCTGCTGACCGGCAAGTACCTGAAGGAGATCCCGGAGGGTTCGCGCGCGACGCAGGGCAAGTCGCTCGACCCGAACCTGCTGAGCGACGACGTCGTCCGCCGGCTGAACGGGCTTAACGACATCGCGCAGCGCCGCGGCCAGTCCCTCGCGCAGCTCGCGCTGAGCTGGGTGCTGCGGGACGAGCGGATGACGTCGGCGCTGATCGGCGCCTCCAGCGTCAAGCAGCTGGAGGAGAACCTGGCGGCGCTCGAAGGCCCGAAGCTGACCGATGAGGAGCTGACCGAAATCGACTCGTTCGCCGTCTCCACGTCGGGCACCAACATCTGGAACGGCCGCCGCTGAACTCCCGTACCGGGAGCAGGGGTTCGCCCGGACAAGACCGGGACAAGAAAAACGGGCCGGTCCGTGGGGGGGGATACGGACCGGCCCGAGGGGGGGGTTTCCACCATAACCCTTCGTAAGTGCCGCCGCTCGCATCGGCGTGCACAACTACGCTCCGAAGTCGTCCGACGACGCCTGGAGGGGGCTTTCAAGCCGCCTCTCAGCAGGTTCGACGGGGTTCGCGGCCCGGATTCGCGCGGGTCCGCGCCCCTGGCGTGGCGTCCCTCTCCCGTGTCACACGCGGGGTTGACACGCGGGCGACCCTCCGGGACCCCGCCGCGAACGAATGGCGGGATTACGGCCGGGTACCGCGCAGCCCCCTCCGCCGCGCGGTACCGACGCGCAGCTTTGCTCACGCGAATTGCCGTTGGTCTGAACTTACGTGATTCTTAGGCGGCATTCGATCGCGTATCGATAACGATCCGGATCGCTTGCTCAGCGTGTCCAGGCGCGCTCGCGCAGCAGGCGCAGGCCGTTGAGGCCGACCAGGACGGTGGAGCCCTCGTGCCCCGCGACACCGAGCGGCAGCGGCAGGTGCCCCGCCAGGTCCCAGATCACGAGTCCGGCGATGAACACACCGGCGATGACGAGGTTCTGGACGACCAGGCGGCGCGCACGCCTGGACAGTGCCACCGTGCGCTCCAGGGCACCCAGCTCGTCCCGCACGAGGACAGCGTCCGCGGTTTCGAGGGCCAGGTCCGAGCCGCCGCGCCCCATGGCCACACCGGTGTGCGCCGCGGCGAGCGCGGGCGCGTCATTGACTCCGTCGCCGACCAGGAGGACGGTGCGGCCGGCGTCCGCCAACTCACGTACGGCGTGCGCCTTTCCGTCGGGCAGTAGACCTGCCCGTACGTCGCCCGGGGCGATACCGACCTGTTGGGCCACGGCGGCCGCGGCGTGTTCGTGGTCGCCGGTGAGGAGCAGTGGGGCGGTGCCGGTGCGGGTGGCCAGCGCGCGGATCGCCTCCGGCGCGGTGGGGCGGAGGGTGTCGGTGAGGGTGAGCCGGCCCGCGAGGGTGCCGTCCACCAGGACGGCTACCTCGGTGCCGGGGGTGGTGGTGGCTTCGACGCCGAAGTGGTGCGGGGAGCCCGCGGCGATGGTGATGGGGGCGTTGGCGCGTTCGACCTTGCCCGAGACGCCCTTTCCAGGAGCCGACTCGAAAGCCTCGACGGGGTGGAGCGGCAAGCCCCTGTCGTGGGCCGCCGTGACGATCGCTCGGCCCACCGGGTGTTCGCTGTGCTGCTCCACCGATGCCGTCAGGGTCAGCAACTCGGCTTCTGTGTACGGGGGTTCGGGGCGGACCTCCGTCACTTGGGGGACGCCTTCCGTCAGTGTTCCCGTCTTGTCGAAGGCGACCGTGTCGGTGCGGCCGATGCGTTCCATCACCACCGCCGACTTGATGAGCACGCCGTGGCGGCCCGCGTTCGCGATCGCCGACAGCAACGGCGGCATCGTCGCGAGGACGACGGCACACGGGGAGGCCACGATCATGAACGTCATGGCCCGCAGGAGTGCGTCCGTGAGCGCGTCGCCGAAGGCGAGCGGGATCAGGAAGACCGCGAGGGTCGCGGCGACCATGCCGAGCGCGTAGCGCTGCTCGACGCGCTCGATGAACAGCTGGGTCGGCGCCTTGGTGCGGGTGGCCTCCTCGACCAGGGCGACGATGCGCGCGATGACCGTGTCGGAGGGGTCGCGCACGACGCGGACGCGCAGCGCGCCGGTGCCGTTGAGGGTGCCGGCGAAGACCTCGTCGCCGACGGTCCTGGGCACGGGCAGGGGTTCGCCGGTGATGGTGGCCTCGTCGACATCGCTGGCGCCGTCGACGACGCGGGCGTCCGCTCCGACGCGTTCGCCGGGGCGGATCAACAGGACGTCGTCGATGGCGAGTTCGGAGGCGGGGACGGTCTCCTCCGTCCCGTCGGAGGTGAGGCGGGTGGCGGTCGCGGGGGCCAGGTCGAGCAGTCCGCGCACGCTGTCCTCGGTGCGGGCGGTGGCGAGGGCCTCCAGGGCGCCGGACGTCGCGAAGATCACGACGAGCAGGGCGCCGTCCATGACCTGCCCGATCGCGGCGGCGCCGAGCGCGGCCACGACCATCAGGAGGTCGACGTCCAGGGTCTTCTCGCGCAGCGCCTTGAGGCCTTCGAGCCCCGGCTCCCAGCCCCCGGCCACGTACGCGACGGCGTACAGCGGGCCCCACAACCAGGCGGTGGTGCCCAGGAGTTGGAGCGGCAGGGCGAGGAGGAAGGCGACGGTCGCGGCCGCCGCCCAGCGCGCTTCGGGGAGGGCGAGCAGCGGGGTGCGGGCGCCGTGGGTGGCGCGCGGCGCGGCGGGGGCGGCCGCGACGGCCTCGGCCGGTGCGGAGGCGGACACGGGTGCAGGCATGGGCCTCACGATACAGGAACACATGAAGACCTATTCATGCATGCCATGGCGGACGGTCGTCACCTGGATACGATGAGCCCATGGGCCATGGAATCGACCACAAGAGCAGCACTCGCGAGCGGCTCGACGCCGTGGGCGCGGCCGATGTCGCGGCGACGCTCCAGGCCCTCGCGACCCCGTCGCGGCTGCGCATCCTGGCCCGCCTGCAAGAGGGGCCGTGCGCGGTGGGCGACCTCGCGGAGGCGGCCGGTCTGGAACAGTCCGCGTGCTCGCACCAGCTGCGGCTGCTGCGCAATCTGGGCCTGGTCAGCGGTGAGCGCAAGGGGCGCTCAATCGTTTACGCGCTGTATGACGACCACGTCGCGCAGCTTCTCGACCAGGCGCTTTTCCATGTGGAGCACCTGCGCCTCGGACTGCGCGACGAGGCGTAGTTTCCTGCGGTCGCGCCGCCCTCAGTGCAAGGCGAGGCGGATGCCGGCGATGCGGCCCCCCTCGTCGAAGCCGATCTCGGCCGGGACGGAACCGGGCAGCTCCGCGGTGATCTGCCCGCCGTTGTCCCGGTACGCCACCCCGTGGTGGTCGAAGAAGCCCGCGACCAGACGTTTGGCGTCGACACCGAGCAGGCCCTCGGCCTGCACGAGCGTGCGCGGCAGGGTGACCGGGTCGAGGGCGGCGCGCGGCACCTGCGGGTCCTCGGGCAGGAAGTAGACCTGGGTCTCGGGGTTCGCGGGCACGCTTATGTAGCCGGGGGCGCCCGCCACACCCATCCCCGCGAAGGCGAGGGTCTCGGCGGCCCGCCGGGGGTCGGGGAAGCCGGACAGGTCGATCACCTGGGTCGTGAACTCGGCTATCCCCTGACTCTGGCCGAAACGCCCCACCTGTTCGGAGAGCGCCGCGACGGGCGTGCCGCGCAGTTCGGGGTTGGCCCAGCCCCACATCCACGACCGCTGGGCGGCGTCATAGGTGCCGAGGACCCCGACGCGCAGGTCCACGTTGCCCTGCCGGTAGCGGCACGTCGGCAGATCGGCCGTCCACGATCCGTCCGGCAGGAACGCCATGAGGGCTTCTAGCTGAGCGCCACCCCACGCCGCGTGCCGCTCGGTCTCGTAAAGGAAAGCTTGGCTGAATTGCGTGTGGCTCATGGGGCGGGACCTTACGCGAGACAGCTGTACAGGCCAGAGTTGCGGCGGTGCCCGAGGCTCCGGCTATGGCCGGCTACGGCTTGCGGGCCTCGATGAGATGGCGGGTGCTGTGGGCCACGAACGCCCCATCCCTCTTGATCTGCTCATGCAGGGCCCGGAGTTGGGGCTCGTAGGCGTCAACGGTAAATCCCGGCACCATCCATACGACCTTACGCAGAAAGTGGACAACGGCCCCGATGTCGTGAAACTCGATGCGCAGCCGCTCGGCACGCAGGTCGACGATCTCCAGACCGGCGTCCCGCGCCTCCTGAGTCTCGGTCTCCGGGTCACGGCCGTGCCTGACCTGCTCGGGCTGCGGCCCCAGGAAGTACTCGACCAGCTCGAACACGCTGCTGGGGCCCACGTGTTGGGCGAAGTACGTGCCGCCGGGGCGCAGCACGCGGGCGATCTCCGCGAAGTGCGCCTTGACCGGGTGGCGGGCGGTGACCAGCTCGAAGGCGGCGTCGGCGAAGGGCAGCGGGGCGTCGTCGGGCGAGGCGACGACGACCACGCCCCGTGGGCCCAGGAGGCGGGTGGCCTTCTCGACGTTCGGGGGCCAGCCCTCGGTCGCGGCCATCAGGGGCGGCAGCTGCGGGGCCAGATTCAGCACCTCGCCGCCACCGGTGTGCAGATCGAGGGCGGATTCCACGACGGCGAGCCGCTCCCCCATGAGGCGGGCATAACCCCACGACGGGCGCTCCTCGGTGGCCCGTCCGTCGAACCAGGAGAAATCCCAGCCCTCGGTGGGTGCGGCGACGGCCTCGGCGACGAGCTCGTCGTAGGGGCGGTCCCCGTGGAGGGGAGGGTGGACGGGAGGGTGGAGGGGACGAAGGTTGTCGGAAGTGGTCATGCTGCGCATGATCGCAGTCACACGGGGTCGGATTCATCTCGGTTTCGCCTGTCCTAGGGGTAGCACCAGGGTGTGGCCGGGGGTTGCCCCTCTTCCGTAAAACAGGGGGATCGCACGTACCCTTGGCGTTCCCCACCGGCATTCCCCAGCCCCCATACCTCCATCAGGCCCGTCCGTCCTACCGCCTCACCGCAGAAATGCGAGCACATGTCCGTACGTTCCGCGATAGCGACCTGGCTGACCCGCCTCTACTTCTCCCGGCTGCGCAGGAAGGGGGGAAGTCTCGACCTGTCCGTGCTGTCGAGACTGCCCGACGCCGTGCTGCTGCCGCTGCGCCGCGACGGCGTGGATCCGGTCCCCGAGATCGGCGCGCTGCGCGACCGCGAACCCGTCAGCAAACTGCCGATGCCCGGCATGACGGTGTGGCTGGTGTCCGGCTACGACGAGGCGAAGGAGGTCCTCGGCAACGCGAAGGCGTTCAGCAACGACTTCCGCAACCTGGTGGGGGTGGGCGGCGCCGAGGCCGAGCAGCACCCCGGCGGCCTCGGCTTCTGTGACCCGCCGGACCACACGCGGCTGCGCCGCCTCCTGACGCCCGAGTTCACGATGCGCCGCCTCTCGCGGCTCACGCCGCGCATCCACGCGATCATCGAGGAACAGCTGGCACAGCTGGAGAAGGCGGCCCAGGAGTCGCCCGACGGCACGGCCGACTTCGTCGAGCACTTCGCGATGCCGGTCCCCGCGCTCGTCATCTGCGAGCTGCTCGGCGTCCCGTACGAGGAGCGCGACGCGTTCCAGCAGTTCTCGGTCGCCCGCTTCGACGTGCTGGGCGGCGCGGGTGCCTCCTTCGGCGCGGTCTCCCAGTCGCTCGACTACCTGCGCGGCGTCGTCGCGGAGCAGCGCCGCGACCCCGGCGAGGGCCTGCTCGGCATGCTGGTGCGCGAGCACGGCGACAACATCACCGACGAGGAGCTCACGGGCCTCGCGGACGGCGTCCTGACCGGCGGCCTGGAGACGACGGCGAGCATGATCGCCCTCGGCACCATGATCATGCTCAAGGACCGCGAACACTTCACGGCGCTGCGCGACGCGGAGGACCCGGCGACGGTCGCGGCCCCCTTCGTCGACGAACTCCTGCGCCACCTCACGGTCGTCCAGACCGCCTTCCCGCGCTTCGCACGCGAGGACACCGAGATCGGCGGGGTACAGCTCGCCGCCGGCGACATAGTCATCGTCTCGCTCAGCGCGGCGGACCGCGATCCCCGCCTGGGCGCGGAGGGCGACGACATGGACGCCTTCCTCCCCGCACGCCCGCCCACCTCCTCCCACCTGGCGTTCGGCTACGGCATCCACCGCTGCATCGGCGCGGAGCTCGGCAAGATGGAACTGCGCGCGGCCTTCCCCCAACTGGTGCGGCGCTTCCCGGAGTTGCGACTCGCGGTGGAGCCGTCGGAGCTGGAGTTCCGGAAGCTGTCGATCGTCTACGGGGTGGAGCGGCTACCGGTACGCGTGGGGTGACCACGCTCCGGGGCTCCCATCGGGGGTTAGGGGACTGTGACGCCTGACCACGATCTGTTCGTGGTCAGCCGTCACAGTCCCCTAGGTTCTCGGCCCTCAGTCGCCCTTCGGGAGGGAGACCTCCACCCGGCGGTTCTTCTTGCGGCCCTGTTCCGAACCGTTGTCCGCGATCGGGTAGTCCTCGCTGTAGCCCCGGACCTGGAACGTGATGTCCGCGCCCTGCGCGCCGAGCGCCGCGGTCAGGGCGTCGTGGACGGCTTCCGCGCGGTTCTTGGAGAGCTTGAGGCCGTGGGCGTACGAGCCGAGGTCGTCGGTGAAGCCGAAGACGCGTACGGAGCTTGCCTTTTGGTTCTCGATCTCGTCGGCGATCGCCTGGATCCGGGAACTTCCGTCCGGGTTCAGCTTGGCGCTGTCCTTGGGGAAGAGGACCTCGGCCTGGAGGGCGAACGTGACGTCCTCGTTGGTGTCCGTGCGGCGTTCCTCGCCGGAGAGGTCCTCCACGACCGACTTGATGTCCAGGACCTTGGCGGGGGCGAGCGTCGCGCCGTCGGCGAGCTTCAGACCGGGATTGTTCGCGTCCACCGAGGGCGGCGGAGAGCTGCTGGTGCTGCCGGGCGGGGCGCCGGTGGGCTCGTCGTCGGCGTGGGCCACCACCACTCCGGTGGTGAGCAGGAGGGCGGTTGCGGCGGTGAGGACGGTGGCGGTCGTGGCAGTTCGGTGGCGTCGGGGCATGGTTACTCGCCCTCGGTGAGGTTGAGTTGGGCCGGAGGCATGGTGGGGACCTGGAGCTGGACGGACTTCGTGCCCTCGGGTGGGGCGGGGAATTGGGCGAACCAGTCGGCGCTCTTGCCCTGGTCGATACCGCCCTCGAATTTCGTGCACAGGCATCGGCCCTGGGTGTCGCGGAGGACCAGGTATTTCTTCTTGCCTTCCTGGTCCACCAGGCTCGCCCCCGCGACGGAGCCGCCGTTGCCCCGGAGTTCGGTCTCGTCGCTCTTCCAAGTCGTACCGAGCCACAGCGCGGACGTCCCGTTGGTGACCGTGCCCGTGATGTTGAGGAAGCCACCCTGGTCACGCGTCGCCGACGTGACGGCGAGCGTGATGCCGTTGCTCTTGACCTCCGCCAGCGTCTTGTCCGTCGCGGGCGCCGAGGGCTTCGACTTGCTGTCGCTGCCCTGCTGCGCAGGAGCCGAGGACTTCGCAGCGTCCCCCTCGTTCTTGTCGCCGTCACCTCCGCAGCCCGCCATGGACAGGACCAGGCCGGCCGCGATCGTCGCCGCGGCCAGTGCCCGGCGGGTGGTCGTCGTACGCCGAAGGTTCATCGCTGCGGCTTCCCTCTCTCGTCAGTCGGCAAGGTGGACGGCGAACAGGTCGGACGCGTCCGGCAGGTCGTCCAGGTTGAAGTCCTCGGGGTCGAAGTCCACCGTCGTACCGTCACAATCGAGCTCCAGGGGCTTCTTCGGGTCGGCGTCCAGGGGGACGTCGCAGCGTGGCTGGACCACCGCCGTGGCATGGGCCTTCGCCCGCTGGTTCTCCGTGCCGGGGATGATCGTGTCGCCCACCGTGTGGAGGGTCTCCACGCCGACCTCGTAACCCGGATAGCCGTTGACCTTCCTGAAGGCCGGGCCGTTGACGACCTGGGCGTCGTTGGCCGCTGCCAGGCGACTCGCTGCGGCCCCCGACGCACTGTCGTCCTCGGGATCACGGCCATCCAGCCAGTCCAGCCAATTGCCTTCTCCCTCAAGTGCGTCGCCCAACCCCAGCATCAACTCGTCACGAGCGGACTGGGCCGCCGCCAACGCGGCTGCGTCAGCGGCGGACTGAGCACCGTTGCGGGCGGATGCCGCCTGGGCGAAAGCGAAGAAGGCGAACGCGGCGAACAGCAGAATGCCGGTGAGCCAGATGTAGATCGGCAATGTGGAGCCACGATCGCCTCGCGGCAGGCGGCTGCTCAGCCGCCGCCCGTAACGCGGCCCACTGCGGTGCCAATGGCCGTACCGATCTTTCCGTCCAATCCCAGCTGATCGATCGCGACGAAAATCCCCGCGATCAGAATCATCAGCCCCGCGTACTCCACAAATCCGGCCCCGGAATCCCGCCGAGCCCCCCGAACCCGCTCTCCCAGCGCGTTGGTCCACGTCACCCACACCCCGAGCAGTTTGTCCCTGATCACGGGAGCCCCCTTTCACCACTTCCGGCACTTTCGCCAAGGCAACCAAATCAACACACGCAACGCACGTGGAGCGCAACCCTCTGCACTCGTATTCGCCAAGTAAGGGGTCGCGCTTGACCGGAAGTTGTCGGCGCGTTGCCCTGTTCGCCATCGCCGCCCTCCGCTCCACGTCTCTCAACGGCCCAATATCGAGCCGAAGTTCGTACCCGACCCCAAGAACATCCCCGTTCCGATCAGAATCATCGTCGCCGGCAGCATGAACACCAGCGTCACCATCGTCGCCTTCGGGATCGTCTTCGCCGCCCTGCGGCGGGAGTTCTGGGCGTCGGTGCGGCGCATGTCCGTGGCGAGTTGGATGAGCGTGTCCGCGATCGGGGAGCCCAGTTCCTCGCCCTGTTGGAGTGCCGATACGAACTGGGCCACCTGCTCGGAGGCATTGCGGCGGCGGAGTTCGTCGAAGGCCTGGCGGCGGGGGACGCCCATGTCCATCTGGCGCAGGGTGATGCGCAGTTCGTCCGCCCACGGGCCCTCGTACTTCTCCGAGACGCGGTCCAGCGCCTGGCGGAAGCCGAGGCCCGCCGAGACCACCACCGCGAGGACGTCCAGGAAGTCGGGGAGCGTGCGGTCGATGACTTCCTTGCGGTCGCGGACCGCCTGCCAGATGAGCGCGTCCGCCGCCAGTGCGCCGAACGCGAGGGTCAGGAGGCCGAAGAGGGGGCTGTCGGCGGAGAGGAAGATCAGGCCCATGACCAGGCCGAACGCTCCGTAGACCGCGCGCCGCGCCGCGTAGCGGTCGATCGTCAGGCCGCCGGGGTTGCCCGCCATGTCGATCTTCCGGCGCTTCGCGTCGACGCGGCGCTGTCCCATCAGGCGCAGCACCAGCGGCGCGAACCGCATGCCGATGCGGTCGACCGCGGAGCCGGTGGCGGAGACCCGGCCGGCGCCCACTTCCAGGGCCAGCGCCAGGTCGCTGGGGACCTTGGCGTCCGCCCGGTACATGCGGACTCCGAGGAAGATGCCCAGGGTCGCCGCCCCTGCCAGGGCCGCGAGGAGTATGCCCGTCATTGTTGTCGTCACGTCTCCTCACACCTCGATTCGGCCGAGGCGGCGGATCACGAAGAAGCCGATGCCGTAGAGGGCGAGGGAGATGAGGATCAGGGTGCGGCCCACTCCCGATTCGGTGACGCGCGCCAGCGCGCCGTCGTTCGAGGAGTTGATCAGGAGGAGGGAGCCGAGGCCGAGGAGCGGGACCGTGAAGGCCGTCGCGTTGACCTCGGAGAGCATCGTGCGGATCTCGCGGCGGGTCTCCTTCCTGTCCTCCAGCGTCTTTGTGAGGTTCCGGAGGGAGGAGACCACGGTGCCGCCCGCTTTGTTGGACAGGACCAGGGTCGTGACGAGGACGACCAGTTCGCGGGAGGGCAGCCGGGTCGCGAGTTCGTCCAGGGCGTCGTCGACCGAGCGGCCGAGCGCCAACTGGTCCGCCACCCGGGAAAGTTCCTCGCCCGCGGGCGCTTCCAGTTCCTCCGCCGCCATGGCGAGGGAGGTACGCAGGGCCAGGCCCGCGGCCGTCGCGTTCGCCAGGAGGCGGGCCACGTCCGGGAGTTGGTTGATGAAGGCCTCGATGCGTTTCTGGCGTTGCCAGTTGAGGAAGATGAGCGCGCTGTAGACGGTCACCAGCGCCGCGATCGGGCCGAAGAACGGTGCGAGGGTCGAGGCCGCCAGCAGCCACAGGACCGCCGCGACCACGGCCACGTAGACCGAGAACTCGCCCGCCGTCACGTCCAGGCCCGTCGCCGACAGTCGCAGGTGGACCCAGCGGCCCAGGCGGGTGCGGCGCAGGCGGCGGTCGATGGCGGCGAAGCGGCGGGCCCGGCCGCCCGCGCCTGCGGCGGGGGCACCGCCCGCCGGGTACGCGTCCAGGCGGTCGACCAGGTCCTGGCGGCGGGCCCGGCCGGAGGACAGCACGTGGGCGGCCGCGATCGCGAGGACGCAGGCGAGGACCGTGGCGAGCAGGGCCAGCAGGACAGGGGTCGTCATCCTGTCGCCTCCCTCGTGTTGAGTACGTCCACCGACTCCACGACACCGAACGCCGGTGGCACCGCCTCCCCCGCCACGTACAGCCGGTCGGCGAGGAGGCGGGGCAGCGGGAGGTGTTCGTAGTAGCCGCGGACCCGGCGGATCTCGTCGTCCGTGGCGCCGGAGACGTAGGGCTGCGCGACGAAGCGGGTCGCGGTCGCGATCCTGAACTGTTCGCGGCCGTGGGAGAGGAGGAGGGCGATCTCTGTGATGCGGCGGGAGCCGTCGGCGGCGCGTGTGAGCTGGATGAGGATGTCGACCGCCGAGTTGATCTGGTCGCGCAGCGCCTCGAAGGGGACGTCGACCTCCGACATCGAGCCGAGCGTCTGGAGGCGGGTCAGGGCGTCCTCCGCCGTGTTCGCGTGAACCGTGGCGAGCGAGCCGTCGTGGCCGGTCGACATCGCCTGGAGCATGTCGAGGGTCTCGCCGCCGCGGACCTCGCCGACGATGATGCGGTCGGGGCGCATGCGCAGGCTGTTGCGGACCAGGTCGCGGATGGTGATCTGGCCCTTGCCCTCCACGTTCGCGGGGCGGGACTCCAGGCGGATCACGTGGTCCTGCTGGAGCTGGAGTTCCGCCGAGTCCTCGATGGTGATGATGCGTTCGTGGGGTGGGATGAGGGCGGAGAGGGCGTTGAGGAGGGTGGTTTTGCCGGAGCCGGTGCCGCCGCTCACGATGATGTTGAAACGGGCGCGGACGCACGCCGCGAGGAACATCAGCATGTGCTCGTCGAGCGAGCCGATCTCGAGGAGTTCGGCCAGGCTGTACGCGCGTGGGAAGCGGCGGATCGTGAGCGTGGCGCCGGTGAGCGAGAGCGGCGGGATGATCACGTTGACGCGTTCGCCGGTGGGGAGGCGGGCGTCGACCATGGGGTTGGACTCGTCGACGCGGCGGTTCACGGTCGAGACGATGCGTTCGATGGTCTGCATGAGCTGCTCGGAGGATGTGAAGCGGAGGGGGAGCTGTTCGACCCTTCCGGCCCGCTCCACGAAGATCGAGTCCGGGCCGTTCACCATGATTTCGGTGATCGACGCGTCCGCGAGGAGGGGTTCGAGGATGCCGAGGCCGAGGGCCTCGTCCACGACGCGGCGGATGAGTTGGGTGCGTTCGGTGGAGGAGAGGACCGGGCCCTCGCGGCTGATGATGTGGCCGAGCACGCGCTCCAGACGGACCCGGCGTTCGGCGGCCTGGAGGGTCGACATCTCCGCGAGGTCGATCTCTTCGAGGAGCTTGGTGCGGTAGACGGCCACCAGGCCCTCGTCGCGGTCGGCGGGCGTCGCGGTGCCGGGGCCGCCGTCCGCCGGGTCGCGGGTGGCGATCACCCGTGAGCGAAGGCTCATGTCCTCGCCACCTCAACTTCCTGCGTCTGTATGGTCGTTCGGCATCGTCGCGCTGCGGTGGACGTACCAACCGTCGCCGAACAGCGGGATGACCGGCGGTACGTGAACGGTGACCGTGTACGTCACCGTGTCCTCGCCCACGGCCCCGACCGCCTCGGGCCTCAACCAGGAGCTGGTGGAGGCGGCGGCGGCCGTCTGGGCGGATCCGGGGGTGAGGGATTCGGCGCGGGCCGCTGCGCGGGCGGCGGATCCGGCCTGGTTCGCTCCGTATCCGACGAGGCCGAGTTGGATCGCGGCCATGCCGATGACCAGGAGGAAGGGGAGGAAGCCGGCGAACTCCAGCATGGAGACTCCGCGGTCGCCGGACGGGTTTCGGCGCGGCGGGGTTGACGCCTCGGGGCTCTGCCCCGGACCCCGCGCCTCAATCGCCGGCGGGGCTTGATGGCTCACCGGTCCGCCTCCGTCGCCGCGCCTGCCTCGCCCGTGACCTTCCAGCCGGGGTTCACGCCCGGGAAGAAGAGGGGGACGTCCACGTCCACCGTGGCTCGGGTGACCGTGCCGTCGTCCGTGCAGGTGATCTGGGCGTCCTGCCACGCCCCCGGCAGGTTCTTGCGGCCCGCCGTATCGCAGGCCCCGGCCATGTCCCCGGTCCCCGCGGCAGCGGATGTCGCTGCCCGTGCCGCCTCGTCCGCCGCGTTGCCCGCCAGGGAGTACGTGTAGCCGTACAGGACGCACTGCCACATCAGGGCGAGGACGACCAGGACCAGGGGGAACATCGCCGCGAATTCGAGGGTCACCGCGCCCTTGTCGCCGCGGCGGCGGGCCCGGCGGCCCGACGTCGGGGGTGCGGGCGTGGCCACGAGGTCGAGTTCCGCCGCCAGCGCCCACATCGCCTGCTTGACCGTCGAGCGGTTGTCGAGGTCCTGCATGCGGCCCGCGTCGACCGCCGCCTGGAGTTCCTTGTACGCGGCGGGGATGGAGGTGCGGGCCGTTTTTGTGCCTGTTACGCGTTCCACCAGCGTCGGCTGGATCTCCGCCGAGCGGGCGTGCCGGTTCACGACCGTGAGGGTCTCCTCCGCCTTGCGGATCTGGAGGCGGTCCCAGAGACGGACCATGCGTTTCGCCGCCCGTACCGCCACGACGTCCGGGGTGACCAGGAGGACTGCCTGGTCCGCGAGTTCGATGGCCGTGGTGTTCGCCGCGCCCATCTGCGTACCGCAGTCGATGATCACTACGTCGTAGCGGGCGCGCAGGGCGTGGATCACCTGGCGGGCCACGCGGTCCGTGATGTCCTCGCCGCGTTCGCCGTCGGCGGGGGCCAGGAGCAGGTCGACGCCGGACTCGTGGGAGAAGGCGGCGTCCTGGAGGACGCGGGGTGTGATGTCGCGGATCGCGGAGAGGTCGGCGACGGAGCGGCGGAACTGGACGTCGAGGTAGGAGGCCACGTCGCCGGACTGGAGGTCCAGGTCCAGGAGGGCGGCCGTGCGGCCCGACGCACGGGTGGCGAGGGCGAGTTGGACCGCGGTGACCGTCGTTCCCACGCCGCCCTTCGCGCCCGTCACCGCGATGACCCGGCCGCCGCCGCCCGCCGGGACGAGTTCCGTTCCCGTGCCGCCCGCGAGGTGCCGGCGCATGCCTGCCGACCAGGCGGCCGCCGCGTGTACGCGTTCCGCGAGGGCGTCGTAGCCGAGGGGGAACGCGACGATGCCGCGCGCTCCGCTGTCCATCGCGGCGGTGAGGAGGGCGGGGCCGGTGTCCGCGGTGAGCAGGACGACGCCCACCGCCGGGAAGCGGAGGACCAGGTCGCGGATGAGGTCGAGCGCGGGGACGGGGCCGATGCGGTCGTGGACCAGGACGACCTCGGGGAGCTCGTCCAGGGATTCGGCGGCGAGTCCTGCCAGGGTGTCGAGGAGGGCGGTGGCGTCGGGGACGGGTGGGGCGGGTTCGGCGTCGGGGAGTTGGGAGAGGAGGGTGGTGAGGGCCCTCGCGGTTTCCGGGTCCGATACCGCCGGGAGGATTCGGGTGGTCATCGGCGGGACGCTCCGTTCCGCGGCGACGGGGTTGACGTCTCGGGGCTCCGCCCCGGACCCCGCGGGCTCTCGTCCAAGAGCGGGGCTTGAGGTGCCCGAACCGGCGCCGAGACTTGAAAGGCCTGAGGTGCCCTCACTTGTCGCCCTCCAGCGTGTACGACCTGTCCTCCGGGGAGATGCCTTCGTCGTCGCCCGGGGCGACCAGGGCCAGGCGTACGTGGGTTGCGAACGACTCGGCGTAGGCCACTCGTTGGGCGTCCGCGGGGCCGAGGGCGAAGGTGATCGGGACCGCCTCGCCCTGCCTGCGGGTGGAGTTCTCGCTGTCCGCGGCGCCCTGCTGGTCGATCGGGGTCAGCTTGCCCACGTCGATGACCCCGGCGTTCTCCACGATGACCTTGGACTGGTCGCGTTCCTTGTCGTTCTCGGCCTTGAAGGTGGCGTAGATGTTGACCTTCGAGCCGGGGTTGATCTTCCCGGCGACGCCGGTCTCCGCGTCGATCATGATGGCGATCTCCTGCTGGCCCGCCGCCAGCTTCGGGCGGTCGACGATCATGTCGGACTGGAGCAGGGAGCCCTTCTTGAGCTGCGTGACGGCGATCTTGCCGCGGATGTCGCCGAGGTCGGTGACGGCCGTGTCCGACAGCCATCGCTTCGGCATCCGCACCTTCTCGAACTGGTCCGCCGCGAGCTGCTTGTACGGGGACACGTCCTGTTTCAGCTCGTACGCGTCCACCTCCGGCGCCACCTTCGAGTTCACGTCACGGATCACGGCGAGCACACCGGCGAACGCTCCGATGGCACACAGGGCCGAGACGACCAGGAGTATGACGCCGCGGCGCTGACGTGAGTTCATGGACCGAGGAACCTCGTTGGTAGGGGTCAGTGGTGGGAAGCGCGTGGGAGTGCCGTTCGGGTCGAGCCCGCCGCAGGTGTGAGCGCCGAGCGCGCCATCGCGCCCGTGCCCTCGGGTGGCGGCTCGCCGGCCAGCGGCGCGGAGCAGAACCCGCAGCGGTCGCCGATGAGTTCGAGGCCGCACCAGTGGCACTGCTCGCGGCGGACGGACGAGACCAGTTGGTAGAGCACGGAGATGTCGGGGATGGCCGCCGCGAACTCGACGATCCGGCCGGGGCTGCCCGGCTTGCCCGTCGCCCACCACCGCGCCGACTCGGCCGGCAGCCGCGTCCGCGACACGCTCTGCACCCGCCAGGCGGGGGCGAGGACTCCGGTGAGCCAGTCCGGGGTGTGCTGGCCGACGGCGTAGACCATGCGCGTCCCGAAGGCGGGGCCTGTCGGGGTCTCCGAGCCGGTCAGGCGCAGGAGTTGGGGCTGCGGTGAGGCGACCACCGCGAACTGGGCGTTCGGGGACCAGGACTTCGCGTGCGCCTTCAGGGAGACCGGGACCCGGTCCAGTTTGGCGACGGAACCCACGACCGCGCCCGCGTGGACGTAATGCGCGAGCAGGCGGGCCGCCGACGCCAGCACCCCGGGGCTGAAGTCGCAGATCGACAACTGGCGCAATTGCAGGGCGAGGACGGCGAGACCGAGGGGCGGGAGCGCGGGGCGCAGGATCGCGATTCGGTCGGTTTCCAGCACGGAACGTATCGAATGCAGTCGGTGCACGGTCGCGTCCGGCGCCGAATCCGGGCAGAGCACGATCACGTAGCCGTGCTGTTCGATCAGTGTGTGGACGTCGGTCAGGGCGCGGTCGAGCGGATACTTCTGCTGCGGCTCGCCCACGGGCAGCACGGTGGCGGTCGGTGTGTGCCGGTCCGGTGAGGCGAGGACCAGGTCGGGGTCGGTCACGGCTATGGCGGTCGGCACGCGTGAACCCCCCGGTCGTCGCTCTGCGTCCCTCCAGCAGCACCTCGCGGTTGCCGCTGCCTCAGCACCATATCCACGCAGCCGCCCCGCAACACCCCACTTCGCACTGTTCACAGGGCGATGGGCGCGGGTTGGCGGCGGGTTGGCGAAGAAGCGTCGGTGTCACCTCTTGACAAGCGCATTGGTCTGGACCAGTTTGTACGGCCAGCAGCTGCTTCCCCAACTCCCCCCACATCTCCCCCACTTCGGTGCCGGAGACCTCCCCCCACTTGGAGGAAGAAATGGCGCATTCCTATCGCAGACGGTCCCGGCTCGGCGTGCTTCTTGGCGCGTTCACGGCGGCGGCACTCGCCGTGGGCGGCCTCGCCACGACAAGTACAGCGAATGCGGCAAGTACGACAGAGAGCTCCACGGCCGCCGTTCCCGCGCACGCCGTCACCGGCTACTGGCAGAACTTCAACAACGGCGCGACCGTGCAGAAACTCGCCGACGTCCCGGCCGCGTACGACATCGTTGCCGTCGCCTTCGCCGACGCCACCGCGACGCCCGGCGCCGTCGACTTCACGCTCGACTCGGCGGGCCTCGGCGGCTACACGGAGGACGCCTTCAAGGCCGACATCAAGGCCAAGCAGGCGGCGGGCAAGTCCGTGATCATCTCGATCGGTGGCGAGAAGGGCACCATCCAGGTCAGCGACGCGGCTTCGGCGTCGGCGTTCGCGGACTCCGTGTACGCGCTCATGCAGGAGTACGGCTTCGACGGGGTCGACATCGACCTGGAGAACGGGCTGAACTCCACCTACATGGCACAGGCGTTGAAGTCCCTCGCCGCAAAGGCGGGCAGCGGGTTCGTGCTCACCATGGCGCCGCAGACCATCGACATGCAGTCGACCTCGGCCGAGTACTTCAAGACGGCGCTCGCGGTCAAGGACATCCTCACTGTCGTCAACATGCAGTACTACAACAGCGGTTCGATGCTGGGCTGCGACGGCAAGGTCTACAGCCAGGGGTCGGTGGACTTCCTGACGGCGCTCGCCTGTATCCAGTTGGAGGGCGGGCTCGATCCCTCCCAGGTCGGCATCGGCACGCCGGCCTCGTCGAGCGCGGCGGGCAGCGGTTACGTCGCCCCGTCGGTCGTGAACGACGCCCTCGACTGCCTCGCCAAGGGCACGAACTGCGGCTCGTTCAAGCCGTCGAAGACCTACCCGGGCCTGCGCGGCGCGATGACCTGGTCCACCAACTGGGACGCATCCTCCGGCAACGCGTGGTCCTCGGCCGTGGGGCCGCACGTCGATTCCATGTAACCCCCGAACGGGCAGCGCCGCCGCTCCCCCGGCGACGCTGCCCCATGAGCCTCAACGCCCGCGTCTCACACGGGAGTTGAGGTGAAGGTGTTGTGGGGGAGCCTGCTCGTACCCCGCCGACCCCATGCACGAGTGGTGCACTTGACCGTAGTGGCCCACTCACATACGGGGGTGCGATGAGATGAGCCAGGCGGTCGGTGCTGTCGAGACATGCGGAGCGTGCTCCGCGACAACCGTTCGGGGCGCCGCGTTCTGCGGAGAGTGCGGGGGCGCCCTGCCGGACCGCGGGGCAGCGCGCGTGCCCACTGTTCCCTCCTGGGGCAGGGGTACGGATCTGACGCGGTACATGTGCGCCGCGGTCTTCCTCGACCGGGACTACGCCGATTCGCTGATCAAGGAGGTCGCCGCCGAGCCGCACCTGGGCGTGGCGCCCGCTCCCGGATGCGACGTTCCCGTGGTGCTGCGGTACGCCTACGAGGCCAATGCCCGGCGGCACGCCAGGGATCTGCTGCTGGCCGTCGAGTGCCTGGCGCTGATCGGGATGCTGCTGACCGGCAACGTCGCGAACGCCTTCTTCCTGCTCCTGCTCTTCCTCGCCTGGCTGACCGTCCTGGTGTTCACCCTGTCCACCACGTACGGCGAGCGGCTCCAGCGGCTGCGCCCCGACCGGTTCGACCCGGGAAAGGCGCCCGCGCCGCCCAACGACGACGCCGCGCGGCGGCTCCGGGAGATCAAGGGGTACGCCGACGGGAACGTCACGGCGTACAGCGGCTTCTCCCCGTTCGCCGCGTACGGCACGGAACTCGACTCGTGGTCACTCCTGTTCGACGTGACGCGCTCCGGGGTCGACGCGGTCACCCCGGCCGAGTTCGACGTCGCGGACCTGTACGCGCACGTGGCCTCCCGGGTCGGATCGCTCTCGCTGCCCTGCCTGGAGATCGAGGAGCGGGTCTTCGTCGAGGGCTCGGCGGTGCGGTTCGACGAGCGGTTCCTGCCCGATCCGCTGGGGCGGCCCGTCGCCGACCTCGGCTCCGACCGGGTGAGCGCCCTGAAGCGGGTGCCGGAGGACGCGGCACGGCCCTATCTCTCGGTCCATTCCACCGGTTGGGGCGGGGAGTTGGTGACCTCGGTGTTCCTGCGGTTCGTCCGCTCCGACTCCACCCTGTTCGTGGAAGCGGTGCCCACGGTCCTGTGCCCGCTGCGGGACCGCTACCGGGCCATCGACTCGCTCATGCCGAGCCCGTCGCCGCGCGAGTTCCTGACGGCCCTGGGGCAGGCCGCGTTCAGCACGCCGTTCGTGCTGCTCGCCGCGCCGTTCCGGGCCGTCACCGGGTTCTCCCCCGACTTCCGTATCAAGCGCAGACTGCGCAGACAGCACCGGCAGATCGCGCAGCTGAAGATGTTCGACTACGGCGCGCGCCAGGGCGTGCGCAGGCTCGCCTCGGCCGACGAGCACCGCCGCCACTTCCAGCGGACCGACTCCGGGATGGTCCTCAAGGCCGTCGAGCGGCGGGTCCTCGACGCGCTGGTGGAGTTCGCGGAGGCCCATGACATCGATCCGGGGGACCTCAAGCGCCGCCAGGAACTGATCATCAACAACGGCATCATCGCCACCGCGGGCGCCAGCGTGGAGTCCAGCTCCGTCGCCTCCGGCGACCGGTCCCGGATCTCGGCCATCCTCGGGAAGATCCCGCGGCCCAACACGGACTGACCACCTGCACAGGACCGACAGAGGGACAGGAACGGACATGGACGGACGCAGCAACGACGGCGTGATCGCCACGGGGAACGCGAAGGTCACACACACGGTCGTGGCCAGCGGCAGCAACGCGCGCGTCGACTTCCGGACGGTCGCCCCCACGGACGGGGCCGGCGGCTCGGAGCGGTTGACCCCCGCGCAGATCAGCGAGCTGCTGGCCCGCCTGATCGAGGAACTGAACGCGTCGGACCACCCGGAGCGCGCCGATCTGGCGGAGTTCGCACAGAACGCGCGTGACGAGCTGGCCGCACCCGAGCCCCGTCTGGGCGCGCTGCGGCGGATGGCACGGAGCCTGGTGGATGCCGTTCCGGGGTTCGCCGCACTGGCCTCCCTGACGGTGACCATCGAAGAAGCCGTACGAGGCCTGTAGGCGACGGGCATGCGTTACTGCATCCACTGCGGCGTACGCGTCCAGGAGCCGGAGCGGCCGCTCTGCACCGGCTGCGGGCGCCCGCACGAGGGCGAGGCGCCACAGGCCCCCCGGCCCGCCGCCCCTGCCGACGCCCCGGAGTACATGCGCGTGGGCCCGACCAGGCTGCCGCGCTGGCTGCCCGCGGCCCTGGTCGCCGTGGTCGTCGTCGCCGGTGTGGCGGTGGGGGTGACCCTCGCCAACAGCCCCGACGACTCGCAGGGAAGCGGGCCGCAGGCGGTCCCCATGACCCCGGCGATGACGAGCGACACCGCCGACGACACCTACGACCCGGCCACCGAGATCCCTTCGTACTCCTCCGAAACCGAGGCGACCGAGGAGACCGACGAGCCGGAGGAGACGGAGACGGCGGAGGACGAGTCCGTCGTCACGATGTACTACGACTACATCAACGCCGGTGATTTCGAGGCCGCCTGGGACCTGGGCGGCTCGAACCTGGACGCGGGCTCCTTCGACGCCTGGTCGGCGGGGTTCGACACGACGGACCACATCAGCGTCGAGGTGGCCGACCAGGGGGCCGGCGAGCCGGCGAGGTCGACGCGCTGATCTCGGCGTCCCAGACGGACGGGACGGTGCGCACGTACCGGGGCACGTACACCGTCCAGGACGGCGAGATCGTCGACGCGGAGGTCCAGGAGGTCTCCTAGGGCCTGTCGCCCAGGGCTTGTCGCCTAGGCCTTCAGAAGAAGTCCGCCCAGGGCACGTCCCAGATCTGCTTCACGCACAGGACGACGAACAGCAGGCCCGCGACGGTCAGCATGCTGTTACTCAGCCAGCCGTTGCGCCAACTCGCCGGGGTGCGCGAGGAGTTCAGGAGCCAGACCAGGGTGAGCGCCAGGAACGGCATGAAGGCCGCGCCCAGGACTCCGTAGATGATGACCAGGCGGAACGGCTGGCCCTGGAAGAGCAGGACGATCGGCGGGAAGGTCATCCACAGCAGGAAGGCGCGGAACGGCCAGCCCTTCTCGCGGTCGCCGCTCGCCACTTCCTCGCCGGTGACGACGCGGGAGAGCCGGTAGCGCTCGACGAAGTCGGCGAACATCAGGCTCACGCCGTGCCAGACGCCGATCAGCGAGGTGAAGGACGTCGCGAAGAAGCCGACCAGGAAGAGCTTCGCCGTGGCCGTGCCGTACTCGGCCTCAAGGATCTTGGAGAGGTCGACGAGGCCCTTGTCGCCCTCGGCGATCGCCGTGTGGGACGAGTGCAGCAGCTCCGCGCCGACGAACAGCATCGCCACGACGAAGATGCCGGTGGTGATGTACGCGACCCGGTTGTCGAGCCGCATCACCTTCATCCAGGAGGTGTTGGTCCAGCCCTTCGCGTTGACCCAATAGCCGTACGCGGCAAGGGTGATGGTGCCGCCCACGCCACCGATCAGGCCCAGCGTGTTGAGGACCGAGTCCTTCTCGTCGGGCAGGACGGGGAGCAAGCCCGCGAAGGCCTCGCCGAGGTGCGGGGTGACACGGATCGCGAGATAGACGGTGACGACGAACATGACGCCGACGAGCACCGTCATGACCTTCTCGAAGACGCTGTACTTGTTCAGCCAGACGAAGACCAGGCCGACGATGCCGCAGAGGATCGCCCACGGCTTGATCGACCACTCGGCCGGGAACACGTCGGGGAACAGCGCCTGAAGGGGCAGCCCGCTCGACGACATCGCGGCCGCGCCGTACACGAAGCCCCAGACCACCACGTAGATCACGAAGAAGTACGTGGTCCACTTGCCGAGGCTCGCCCAGCCGTCGAAGAGGGTGCGCCCCGTGGCCAGGTGCCAGCGGCCCGCCGCCTCCGCGAGGCTGATCTTGACGAGGCAGCCGAGGACCGCGGCCCAGAGCAGGGTGTAACCGAAGTTGCTGCCCGCGATGAGGGTGGCGACGAGGTCGCCCGCCCCGACGCCCGTCGCGGCGACGACGATGCCGGGGCCGATGTATTTCCAGCTGGACTTTCGGGGGTGCGGTTCGGAGGAGGTGGTGATGCCGGTTCCTGGGGTGCCCGTGGTGTCCGCCATGAACACCAAGGGTGCGCAAAGACGGGCCGCTGGCAAGAGGCCCGTCAGGAACTCATTCCTCGAAGTACGTGTCGAGCGCCTTGTCCAACTGGTCCGTCCACTCGGCGAGGCGGGCCTTGTCGGGCGCCTCGACGTCGTTCGGGAACCAGCGGCTGTTGGGCATGTGGACCGTCACCGTGAGGCGCTTGCGCACGGTGCCGTACTCGACCGCGCTGATCTCGTCCCAGGTGAAGTCGGCCTCCTGGTCGTCGAGCGTGAAGCGGACGCCGGTCGCGTCGACGGTGATGGAACCCCGGCGGTCCTCGGCCTCCATGGCTGGGCCGTCGGCTTCGGGTTCCTTCCCGGGGGAGGCCTCCGGGGGCTCCTCCCGCGTGGGCTCCTCCGCCTCCGGCTCCGGCGTCACCTCCTCCGCCGGTTCCGCGGCCTCTGTGGCCTCCTCGGACTCCGACTCCCGAACAGGGGGCGTCAGGCCAGGGATGTGCGCCGGGTCGAAGCCGGCACCGGTGACGGGCGTGACCTTCTCGTTCTCCATACGCTGCTCCACGGGCGGAAGTATGGCGGACAAGCCTGTGCCGCACCTCCCCCAGGGGGGTGCGGCACAGGTGCGCGACGCGGCGCTAGACGAAGAAGCTGAGCACCAGGGCCACCACGAATCCGGCGATCGAGAGGACCGACTCCAGGACCGTCCACGAGCGCAGGGTGTCCCGCTCGGAGATCCCGAAGTACTTGGAGACCATCCAGAAGCCGCCGTCGTTGACGTGCGAGGCGAAGATGGAGCCCGCCGAGATCGCCATGATGACGAGGGCCGTGTACGGCTGCGAGTAGTCGCCGGCCTGGAGCAGCGGGCCCACGATGCCGGCCGTGGTGACGATGGCGACCGTCGCCGAACCCTGCGCGACGCGCAGCACCAGCGAGATCAGGTACGCCAGGACCATGATCGGCAGACCGATGCTGCTGAACGTGTCGGACAGCGCCTGCGCGATGCCGCTGGCCTGCAGGACGGCGCCGAAGACCCCGCCCGCGCCGACGACGAGCAGGATGTTGGCGACCGGCTTCAGCGACGCGGTGGACACCGTCTCCAGGGACTTGCGGGACCAGCCGCGGCGCAGGCCGAGCAGGTAGTACGCGGCGAACAGCGCGAGGGTGAGCGCCACGAACGGGTTGCCGAAGAACTCGATGACCGAGCGGGCCGTGGAGGGGTCCATGGCGATCGAGGAGAAGGTCGCGGCGAGGATCAGCACCAGCGGGATGGCGATGATCGTGAAGACGATGCCGAGCGGGACCGGGTCCTCGCGGGGCGTGATGCCGTCCTTGCGCTGCTCCTCCGCGAGTGCGGCCTTCGCCTCGTCGGCGGCCTCGACCATGTCCTGCGGAACGGGCACGAAGATCTTCTTGCCGATCCAGGCGGCCCAGCCCCACGCGGCGAGCACGGCCGGGATGCCGCAGACGATGCCCATGAGGATGACCCAGCCGAGGTCGACGTGGAGCAGACCGGCCGCGGCGACGGGCCCCGGGTGCGGGGGCAGGAACGCGTGCGTCATCGACAGGCCCGCGAGCAGCGGCAGGCAGTACAGCAGGATCGACTTGCCGCCGCGCTTGGCGGCCGCGTAGACGATCGGCGCGAGCACGAAGATGCCGACGTCGAAGAAGACCGGGATGCCGAAGATGAGTCCGGTGAGGCCCATCGCGACGGGGGCGCGCTTCTCGCCGAAGAGTGTGATCAGGCGGGACGCGAGGACTTCGGCGCCGCCGGACACTTCGAGGATCGCGCCGAGCATGGTGCCCAGGCCGATGATGATCGCGATATGTCCGAGGGTCCCGCCCATGCCGTCCTCGATGACGGAGGTGGCGGTGGACTTCTGGACGGTGCCGAAGAGTTCGGTGACGGAGAGGCCGGCGGCGAGGCCGACGGCGATGGAGACCGTCAGGAGGGCCACGAAGGGCTGCAACCGGGCCTTGATGATCAGGAAGAGCAGCAGCACGATGCCGAGGACGGCAACGGTCAGCAAACCGGCCGTGCCGGGTATCAGGAGGAGCAGACCACCGGTGTGCTCAGGCGCGTCCGCGGCGGCGGACGTGAGGGGGGCGTACGGGGACATCGTTGACCTCGTAAGTACATGTGGGGATGCGGGGCTTTTCCAGGGTTTTCAGGCAGGAGGGATCGCGGTGCGGCGCCCCGCGGGGCGCCGCACCGTGGCGCGGAGGGGGTGGCTCAGCTCAGGACGGCGAGCGCGTCGATCTCGATGAGCAGGCCCTTGGGCAGACCGACGTAGACGGTCGTACGGGCGGAGGCCGGGGCCTTGAGGCCCTGCTCCTCGAAGTACTCGTTGTAGATGGCGTTCATCTCGGCGAAGTGGTCGACGTCCGTCAGGTAGACGCGCATCATCATGACGTCGTCCCAGCTCGCGCCGCCCTCTTCGAGGATCGCCTTGACGTTGGCGAACGTCTGGAGGGTCTGCTCCTTGAGGGTCGGGCCCGCGGGGGTCGGGGCCTTGCCCTCCTCGGCCGGCAGGAAGCCGACCTGGCCGGCGACCTGAAGGATGTTGCCCTTCTTGACGCCGTGGGAGAACTTCGCCGGCGGGGTGGTGTGGGTGGAGGGCGTGAGGGCGGTCTTCTCGGACATGTGAACTGGCTTCCTTCGGAGGGGTGTTACTTGGGAGGGGTACCGGAGTAGTCCCGGCTGATGGCTTCCGCCGTGCGGCGCACCAGCGGGAGCAGCGTGAGGAGTTCCTCGGCGGTGACGACGACATTCGGCGCGGAGACCGACATGGCGGCGACGACCCGGCCGTCCGCGCCTCGGATGGGGGCGCCGACGCAGTTGATGGACTCCTCGTGGCCACCGAGGTCGGTGGCCCAGCCCTGTTCGCGTACCTTCTCCAACTCCCGCAGGAACGCTGCGGCGTTGGGGGTGGAACGGGCCGTGTACATGGGGTAGTCGAGCTTCTCCGCGATGGCGCGGCGCTCGGCATCGGAGAGGTCGGCGAGCAGCAGCTTGGCGACGGCGGCCACGGTGATGGCGACCGGCTTGCCGACGCGCGAGTACATGCGCACCGGGTAGCGGCTCTCGACCTTGTCGATGTAGAGGACCTCGTTCTCCGCGTACACGGCGAGGTGGATGGTGTGCCCGACCTTCTCGTTGAGTTCGACGAGGTGGGCGTGGGCGATCTCGCGGACGTCGAGGTTCTCGACGGCCTCCTGGGCGAGCGCGAAGAGGCGGGCGCCGAGGCGGTAGCGCTGGTCGGACTGGCGGTAGACCAGGCCGTGCTCGTGGAGGGTGCGCAGCAGGCGCAGCGCCGTGGACTTGTGCACGTCGAGGCGGTCGGCGACCTGGCCCAGGTCGGCGGGCCCCTCGGCGAGCAGCGGCAGGATGCTGAGCGCGCGGTCGACGGTCTGGCTCATGGCGTACGTACCTCCTCGGCGGTCGGCTCGTCGGTGGCGTCGGCTGCCGCCCAACCGGGGCCGACGTGCAGTGTCCCCCACTGCGCGGCGTCGAGGCCGACGAGGCGGTCGGCCCGGGCGCGGCTCGGGGGTGCGGCGAGGTCGCCGGGCTCGGTGAGGGCGACGGCGGCCCAGAGGTGGCCGTGCCGAAGGCGTTCGGCGACGGGCAGCTCGCGCAGCGTGGCGGAGAGGAATCCGGCGGCGAAGGCGTCGCCCGCACCCACGGCGGCGACGACGTCGACGCGCGGGGAGGGCTCCTCGTGGCGTCCGTCGGCGTCGTACGCGATCGCGCCGTCGGCGCCCCGCTTCACGACGAGCAGCGCGGGCTCCGGGAGCGCCGCACGGATCGCGTCGGGTCCGCCGGTGATGCCCCAGGCGTCCTCGGCCTCGTCGTCTCCGACGAAGACGATGTCGGCGCCGCGCGCGAGTTCCAGGAGTACGCCCGGACCCTCGGCGGAGCCGGACCACAGGCCGGGCCGGTAGTTGACGTCGAAGGAGACGAGGGGGCGGCCCGCGCGCGGGGCGGTCAGCTCGCGCAGCAGGTCGAGGCAGCCGGCGGAGAGCGCGGCGGTGATCCCGGACAGGTGCAGGATCCGGCCGGAGCGCAGCGCGTCCAGGTCCAGGTTGGCGGTGGACATCGCGGAGGCGGCGGAGCCGGCGCGGTAGTAGGCGACCTCGTGGGCGGCGGTGGCCCGGTCGCCCGCCGTGCGGAAGTAGATGCCGGTGGGCCGGTGCAGATCGCGCCGGACGGCGGAGGTGTCGACGCCGTACGCGCCGATGGCCTCCACGAGGTGGTCGCCGAACCCGTCGGCGCCGACCCGGCTGACCCAGGCGGAGCGGTGCCCGGCGGCCGCGAGCACGCACGCCACGTTGGACTCGGCGCCGCCGATCCCGCGATCGAACGAGGGCACGTCGGCGAGCCGCCCCGGCACGGACGGCCGGAACGTGACCATGGACTCACCGAGCGCGACTACATCGGCGCCATCGACGGCGCTGGTCGGTACTGCGGGTCCGGTGGCGGTCACGGTGGGTCGCACTCCTCGCGGCAGGGGACTTCGGGCTCCGTTGACCCGACGTTGGCTCGGATGTTAGACAGCATGAAGCGACATACGCAATGACCGTTGCAAATGGTGCAACGGGCTGCCTGGAGGAGGCGCCGTGACCGCCCAGAACGCCTATCCCGCCGAGTCCGCCGGGTCAGCCGCCGAGCGCCGCATCGCTCGCCTTGAGGAGCTGGCGACGGAGCGGGTGGACTTCCGCTTCAAGGGCCTGCCTCCCGAGGCCGACGGCGCCACGATCGGCGAACTGGCCGCCCGCCGCCTGAACCTCTTCACGGACGGCTTCACCACGCCCGTCCTCGCCCTCTCCGCCGAGCGCCTGGAGCACAACCTCGCGCTCATGGAGGCCTACTCCACCCGCCATGGCCTCGCCTTCGCCCCGCACGGCAAGACGTCGATGGCCCCGCAGCTCTTCCACCGGCAGCTCGAACACGGCGCCTGGGGCATCACCCTCGCCGTGCCCCACCAGGTGCGCGTGGCGCGGGAGTTCGGCATCGACCGGATCTTCCTGGCGAACGAGCTGGTCGACGCGGCGGCGCTGAAGTGGCTCTCGAAGGAGCTCGACGCCGACCCGTCCTTCCGCTTCATCTGCTACGTCGACTCCGTGCGCGGCGTGGAACTGATGCAGGCCGCCCTGGCCGAGGCCGGCGCGGACCGCCCGGTCGACGTGGTGGTGGAGCTCGGCGCGGGCGACGGCGCGCGCACCGGGGCCCGTACCGAGGCGGACTGCGCGGCGATCGCGGACGCGGTGGCGGCCTCCTCCGAGCTGCGCCTCGTCGGTGTCGCGGGCTACGAGGGCGAGGTGCCGGACGCCGACGGCGAGCGGGTGCGCGCCTGGCTGCGCCGACTGGTGGCGCTCGCGGCGGACTTCGACAAGGCGGGCCGGTTCGAGGGCCTCGACGAGATCGTGGTGAGCGCGGGCGGCTCCGCGTGGTTCGACGCGGTGGCGGACGTGTTCGCCGAGATCCCCGAACTGAGCGTTCCTGTACTGAAGTTGCTGCGCTCGGGCGCGTACGTATCGCACGACGACGGCCACTACCGGCACCTGACCCCGTTCAACCGGGTCCCGGAGGAGGGCGCGCTTGAGCCGGCGTTCCGGCTGTGGGCGCAGTTCGTGTCGCGGCCGAACGACGGCCAGGCGTTCACCAACGCCGGCAAGCGGGACGCCGCGTACGACATCGACCTGCCCGAGGCACAGGTCGTCCGGGACGCGCGGACCGGCGAGGTCCGCGAGGCCGCGGGTGTCGCGGTGACCGGGCTCTCCGACCAGCACGGGTGGGTTCGCACGGAGCCGGGCGCGGATGTCGAGGTGGGTGACTGGCTCGGGATGGGCCTTTCGCACCCGTGCACGTCGTTCGACAAGTGGCAGCTGATCCCCCTGGTGGAATCGGACGGCACGGTCGTCGACTACATCCGCACGTACTTCTAGCCCCACCGGCACGGCCGACCGCGCCGCCTTGGGCAATCTGCCGCCTTGGGCGGCAGGGTGGGCAAGGCGGCACCCCGGCGCCGCGCGCCGACACGACGACCCCGGCCCCGCCGCCTACGCCTCGGGGCTCCGCCCCGGACCCCGCTGCTCAATCGCCGCAGGGGCTTGATCTGCCCACCCCCAGAGAGGCACCCCCCATGGACCTGGTCATCCGCGACGCCCGCGTCATCGACGGCAGCGGCAGCGCCTCGTACCGAGCCGACGTGGCCGTCACGGACGGCCGGATCGCCGAGATCCGCCGCGAGGGAGACGGCCCCCGCCCCACCGGCACCCGCACCATCGAGGCCGAGGGCCTCGCCCTCTCCCCCGGCTTCATCGACATGCACGCGCACAGCGACCTCGCCGTGCTCCGCGACCCGGACCACAGCGCGAAGGCCGCCCAGGGCGTCACCCTCGAAGTGCTGGGCCAGGACGGCCTCTCGTACGCGCCCGTCGACGACCGCACCCTCGCCCAGGTCCGCCAGGCGATCACGGGCTGGAACGGCGACGGTTCGGACATCGACTTCGACTGGCGCACGGTCGGCGAGTACCTGGACCGCATCGACCGGCAGGGCATCGCGGTGAACGCCGCGTACCTCATCCCGCAGGGCACGGTCCGTATGTACGCGGTCGGCTGGGACGACCGCGACGCGACGCCGGCCGAGCTGGAGCGCATGAAGCAGCTCGTCGCCGAGGGCATGGAGCAGGGCGCGGTCGGCATGTCGTCCGGCCTCACCTACACCCCCGGCATGTACGCGAAGGACGCCGAACTCACCGAACTGTGCCGGGTGGTGGCCTCGTACGGCGGCTACTACTGCCCGCACCACCGCAGTTACGGCGCCGGGGCGCTCGACGCGTACCGGGAGATGGTGGAGTTGACCCGCACCGCGGGCTGCTCCCTGCACCTCGCGCACGCCACCATGAACTTCGGCGTGAACAAGGGCAAGGGAGTCGACCTGCTGGCCCTCCTCGACGAAGCCATCGCGGACGGCGCCGACATCAGCCTGGACACGTACCCGTACACCCCGGGCGCGACAACTCTCGTGGCGATGCTGCCGAGTTGGGCCAACGAGGGCGGCCCCGACGCCACCCTCGCCCGACTGAAGGACGACGAGACCGCCGAGCGGATCCGCCACCACGTCGAGGAGATCGGCGCGGACGGCTGCCACGGCGTGCCGATCGAGTGGGACAGGATCGAGATCTCGGGCGTCTCCGACCCGGGCCTGGCCTCCTGCGTCGGCAAGACCGTCGCGCAGGCCGCCGCCGAGCGCGGCGAGGCCCCGTGGGTCACCGCCCGCCGCCTGCTGATCAACGACAACCTCGGCTCGTCGATCCTCCAGCACGTCGGCCACGAGGAGAACGTCCGGGCGATCATGCAGCACCCCGTGCACACGGGCGGCAGCGACGGCATCCTCCAGGGCTACAAGCCGCACCCGCGCGCGTACGGCACGTTCCCGCACTACCTGGGCCACTACGCCCGCGACCTCGGCGTCATGTCCCTGGAGGAGACGGTCGCGCACCTCACATCGCGCCCGGCCGCCCGCCTGCGCCTGCCGGACCGCGGTCTGGTCCGCGAGGGGTACCGCGCCGACCTGGTCCTGTTCGACCCGGAGACGGTCGCGGCGGGCTCCACCTTCGAGGCGCCGCGCACGCTGCCGGTCGGCATCCCGCACGTCCTCGTCGACGGGAAGTTCGTGATCGAGGACGGCAAGCGCACGGACGTCCTCGCGGGCCGGTCGGTGCGCAGGACCGTCTGATCACCGCACGCCGTGCGGCCGGAACTGGACACTGATCCGGCCGCCGGCCGCGCGGGCGGACTTGGGGATCGCGTGCTCCCAGGTCCGCTGGCAGGACCCGCCCATGACGATGAGGTCGCCGTGCCCGAGCGGTCGGCGCACGACGGGACCGCCTCCGACGGGCCGCAGCACCAGGTCCCGCGGCGTGCCCACTGACAGGATGGCGACCATCGTGTCCTCGCGGGCCCCGCGCCCGATCCGGTCACCGTGCCAGGCGACGCTGTCCCGCCCGTCCCGGTAGTAGCAGAGGCCCGCCGTGCTGAACGGCTCGCCCAACTCCCGCGCGTAGTACGCGGACAGCGCGTCCCGCGCCGCGTCGAGCACGGGGTGTGGCAGCCGCTCCCCCGCCCCGTAGAACCTGAGCAGCCGCGGCACGTCGACGATCCGCTCGTACATCTGCCGCCGCTCGGCCTTCCACGGCACGCCGCCCGCGAGGTGTTCGTACAGCTCGTCGGCCCCGCTCAGCCAGCCCGGCAGCACGTCGATCCAGGCGCCGTCGCCGAGCACGGTGCGCCGCACCGCTTCGAGCGACCCGAGCGCCGTCTCCTCGGCCTGGTCGAACAGCGATCCCTGAAGCATGGCCCCACCGTAGCGAACGTTTCGAACATACGCGCGATTAGACACGACGCGCGGATCACTCGGAGGCCAGGCGTGGCCCATCTCACCTGCCCCGCCGACCCGCCGCATCAAAGCCGCACCCACCCCGGAACCCGCCGTTCCGGAGGCATCCGGCACCCCGTGCCACCGCTTCCGAAACCGGCACCGACGGCGCCGCCCCACCGGCCGACAAAGGGTGCGCGGCATCCCGAAACACGGCCGTAAAGTTTGGGGATGCAGCTCATCCAGTCGACCAAGCTCTCCAACGTCTGCTACGAGATCCGTGGCCCGGTTCTCGAGGAAGCGATGCGGCTGGAGGCGGCAGGACACCGCATCCTGAAGCTCAACACCGGCAACCCGGCGGCGTTCGGCTTCGAGTGCCCACCGGAGATCCTTGAGGACATGCTCCGCAACCTCGGGGACGCGCACGGCTACGGCGACGCCAAGGGCCTGCTCGCCGCCCGCCGCGCGGTGATGATGCACTACCAGACCCTCGGCGTGGAGACCGACGTCGAGCACGTCTTCATCGGCAACGGCGTCTCCGAGCTGATCGTGATGGCGATGCAGGGGCTGCTCGACGACGGCGACGAGGTGCTCGTCCCCGCCCCGGACTACCCCCTGTGGACGGCCGCGGTCTCGCTCTCCGGCGGCACCGCCGTGCACTACCGCTGCGACGAGCAGGCGGACTGGATGCCGGACCTCGCCGACATCGAGCGCAAGGTGACCGACCGCACCAAGGCGATCGTCATCATCAACCCCAACAACCCCACCGGCGCCGTCTACAGCGACGAGATGCTGCGCGGCCTCACCGACATCGCCCGCCGCCACAACCTCCTCGTCTGCTCCGACGAGATCTACGACAAGATCCTCTACGACGACGCCACGCACACCCCGACCGCCGCCATCGCGCCGGACCTGATGACGCTCACGTTCAACGGCATGTCGAAGGCGTACCGCGTGGCCGGCTACCGCGTCGGCTGGATGGCGATCTCCGGCCCGCGCGCGCACGCGGAGTCGTACATCGAGGGCCTGACGATCCTGGCGAACATGCGCCTGTGCGCGAACATGCCGGGCCAGCACGGCGTCGTCGCGGCGCTCAGCGGACGCCAGACGGTCAACGATCTGGTGCTGCCCGGCGGGCGGCTGAAGGAGCAGCGGGACGTCGCGTACGAGCTGCTCACCCAGATCCCGGGCGTGACCTGCGTGAAGCCCAAGGGGGCCCTGTACCTCTTCCCGCGCCTCGACCCGAAGGTCTTCAAGGTCAAGGACGACCGGCAGATGGTCCTCGACCTGCTGCGGGCCGAGAAGATCATGGTGGTGCACGGCACCGGCTTCAACTGGCCGGAGCCGGACCACTTCCGCGTCGTCACGCTGCCCGACACCCGGCAGCTGACGGAGGCGGTGACCCGGATCGGGAACTTCCTGGACGGCTACAGCCAGCCGTGACAGCGGCCGTGACACTCCTAGTTTGGACAGGTTCTAACTTAGACACGATCTAAGGTACGATGGAGGCCAAGCTGACACGCATGCCCTGGAGGCCTCCCATGTACGAGCCGATCCGCACCAAGTCGGTCCACTCGACGGCGGCCGACAGCGGCGAATTCCCGCACCGCACCCGCGAGGAGGAGCTGGACATCCAGCTCGCCGGGCACCTGGCCGCACTCCTCGCCGTGACGGACGAGCTGCGCCACCTCACGCCGGGGACCGACCTGGACGAGGCCGCGGAGAAGCTGGCCGCGCAGGTCGCGCGGTTGCGCGGGGGCCTGGCGCCGGTCCGCGCGACGGTGGCCGCCGCCATCCACGAACCCGGTATCGACGCGCTGCACCAGCGGGCGCACGCCCTCGCGGGCCGCGCCCTGGTGGTCGCTGCCTCCCGGGCCGACACCGCCGCCGCGATCCTGGCGGCACAGCGCATGGAAGCGCACGCGCTCGTCGCCGCCTAGGCGAAGCAGGCGAAGCACGAGTGGGCCCCCCCCCGCACGCGGCGCGTGCGGGGGCCCACTCGATTCCGGACGTCAGCCGAGCCGGTCCACCAGCTTGCGGTACTCGTCCCACAGCTCCTTCGGCGTGTGGTCACCGAAGGTGTTGAGGTGCCCGGGAACGAGCGACGCCTCGTCGCGCCACGCTTCCTTGTCCACCGTCAGCAGGAAGTCCAGGTCCGCGTCGGCCAGGTCGAGGCCCTTCGTGTCCAGGGACTCCTTGGTCGGCAGGACGCCGATCGGCGTCTCGACACCCTCGGCGCGGCCGTCGAGGCGGTCCACGATCCACTTCAGCACGCGCGAGTTCTCACCGAAACCGGGCCACACGAACTTGCCGTCCGCGTTCTTCCGGAACCAGTTGACGTAGTAGATCTTCGGGAGCTTGGCGGCGTCCTTGCCCTCGGCCACCTTCACCCAGTGCGCCATGTAGTCGCCCATGTTGTAGCCGCAGAACGGCAGCATGGCGAAGGGGTCGCGGCGCAGCTCGCCGACCTTGCCCTCGGCGGCGGCGGTCTTCTCGGAGGCCACGTTCGCGCCGAGGAAGACGCCGTGGTTCCAGTCGAAGGACTCGGTCACCAGCGGCACGGCCGTGGCGCGGCGGCCGCCGAAGAGGATCGCCGAGATCGGCACGCCCTTCGGGTCCTCCCACTCGGGCGCGATGATCGGGCACTGCGAGGCGGGGGTGGTGAAGCGCGCGTTGGGGTGCGCGGCCGGGACGCCCGAGTCCGGGGTCCAGGAGTTGCCCTTCCAGTCCGTGAGGTGGGCGGGCGTCTCCTCGGTCATCCCCTCCCACCACACGTCGTTGTCGTCGGTGAGCGCGACGTTCGTGAAGACCGAGTTGCCCCACAGCGTCTTCATGGCGTTGGCGTTGGTGTGCTCGCCGGTGCCGGGCGCGACGCCGAAGAAGCCGGCCTCGGGGTTGATCGCGTACAGCCGGCCGTCCTCGCCGAACCGCATCCAGGCGATGTCGTCGCCGATGGTCTCGACGGTCCAGCCGGAGATCGTGGGCTCCAGCATCGCGAGGTTGGTCTTGCCGCAGGCGCTCGGGAAGGCGGCGGCGACGTACTTCGACTCACCGCTCGGCGGCGTCAGTTTGAGGATCAGCATGTGCTCGGCGAGCCAGCCCTCGTCGCGCGCCATGACGGACGCGATGCGCAGGGCGTAACACTTCTTGCCGAGCAGGGCGTTGCCGCCGTAGCCGGAGCCGTACGACCAGATCTCGCGGTCCTCGGGGAAGTGCGAGATGTACTTCGTGGAGTTGCACGGCCACGGCACGTCCGCCTCGTCGGGACCCAGCGGGGCGCCCAGCGTGTGCACGGCCTTCACGAAGAAGCCGTCCTCGCCCAGTTCGTCGAGGACCGGTCGGCCCATTCGGGTCATCGTGCGCATGGAGACGGCCACGTAGGCCGAGTCGGTGATCTCGACGCCGATCGCGGAAAGCGGCGAGCCGAGCGGGCCCATGCAGAACGGGACGACGTACATGGTCCGTCCGCGCATCGAGCCACGGAAGATCCCCCCGTTCCCCTCGTTGCCCCGGAAGATCTCCCGCATCTCAGCGGGGGCCTTCCAGTGGTTCGTGGGGCCCGCGTCCTCCTCCTTCTCGGAGCAGATGTACGTACGGTCCTCGACGCGCGCGACATCGGACGGGTCGGAGGCGGCGTAGTACGAGTTGGGGCGCTTGATGGGGTCGAGCTTCTTGAACGTCCCCTTCACGACGAGCTCCTCGGCGAGGCGCTCGTACTCGGCCTCGGAGCCGTCACACCAGACCACACTGTCCGGCTGCGTCAGTTCGGCGATCTCGTTGACCCACGAGATCAGTTCCTGGTGGTTCGTCGGGAGGGTGTCCAGGGAGGGAGCCGCGATGTCGCGCGCCACGATCGCTCCTAAATGAGGGTCTTTGAGGTTGATTGCCCCGTGGGGGCTGCGACCCGGACGCTGCGCCTCCCAGTCCACTGGAGCTCAGTGGGCGCTCATCCGGTGCCGACCGCACTCATTTGATCATCCGACCGAAACGCCCATCTGTCCAGGGGGCCTCACAGGTGAGCGAAGTGAGCATCACCACTCAGCGGGTCCGTTACCTACGGTCGCGTAGGTACCATGCGGGGATGAGCGTCGCCACCGAGCAGCCAGAGTTCCCCGCCGGCCAGCCCTCCGTGCTGAAGCCAAGACTGCGCGGCTGGCTGCATGCGGGCATGTTCCCCGCCGTGCTGATCTCGGGCATCTTCCTCACGGCGCTCGCGGACTCGACGCGCGGCCGGATCGCGTGCGGCATCTTCGTGCTGACGGCCTGCCTGCTGTTCGGCGTGAGCGCGCTCTACCACCGGGGGAACTGGGGGCCGCGCGCGGACGGCGTGCTGCGCCGCCTCGACCACGCGAACATCTTCCTGATCATCGCCGGTACGTACACGCCGCTGACGATGCTGCTGCTGCCGGGCGCCAAGGGTGACGTGCTGCTGTGGAGCGTCTGGGCGGCGGCCGCGGCGGGCATCATCTTCCGCGTGTTCTGGGTCGGCGCCCCGCGCTGGCTCTACACGCCGTGCTACATCGCGATGGGCTGGGCCGCCGTCTTCTTCCTGCCGGACTTCATGCACACGGGCGGCATCGCGGTGCTCGTCCTGGTGATCGTCGGCGGGCTGCTCTACAGCGCGGGCGGCGTCATCTACGGCATCAAGCGCCCGAACCCCTCCCCGCGCTGGTTCGGCTTCCACGAGGTCTTCCACTCGCTCACGCTCGCCGCTTTCATCGTGCACTACGTCGGCATCTCGCTGGTGGCGTACCAGCACGGCTGACCCTTCCTTCCCTTTCCTCACATGGCCGCGGCTCACCAGCCGCGGCCATTTCGCGTTCCCGGGAGGAACCACGGATTGACAGAGACTATGAATTGAGAGCTACTCTCATTTCATGGTTACTGTCACTCCACAGGTGGGGGCGCTCCCCGACCCCCGGCGCTGGTGGGCCCTCGGGGCCCTGGTCGCGAGCATGCTGGTGCTCGGTTTCGACATGACGATCCTCAATGTCGCGCTCCCGACGATCGCCGAGGACCTCGGCGCCACCACGGGCCAGCAGCAGTGGATGGCGGACGCGTACATCGTGGTGTTCGCCGCGCTGATGCTCCCGGCGGGACTGCTCGGCGACCGGTTCGGACGGCGCCGGATACTCATCGGCGGGCTCGGCGTCTTCCTCGCCGCGTCCCTGGTGGGCGCCCTCGCGAGCGACGTGAACTGGGTGATCGCGGCCCGCGCGCTGATGGGCGTCGGCGGCGCCTTCGTCATGCCCCTCGCCCTGTCCGTCATCCCCTCGCTCTTCGCACGCGAGGAGCAGACGAAGGCCATCGGGGCGATCTCCGCGGCCTCCGCGCTCGGCATGCCTCTCGGCCCGATCATCGGCGGCTGGCTGCTCGACCACTTCTGGTGGGGCTCGGTGTTCGTACTGAACGTGCCGATGGTCGCGATCGGCATCACCGCCTGCCTGTTCCTGCTCCCCGAGAGCCGGGACCCGGCCGCGCCGAAGGTCGACCCGCTCTCCACCGTGCTCACCGCGCTCGGCCTCGGCGCCCTCATCTACGCGATCATCGAGGGCCCCGCGAAGGGGTGGTCGAGCGCCGTCGTCATCGGCGGATTCGTGGCCGCCGCCGTCCTCATCGGCGCGCTGGTACTGCGCGAGCGGCGCGGGGAGCGCCCCATGCTCGACCTCTCGCTCCTGTCGCACCGGGGCTTCCTCACCAACACCCTGACGGCGACGCTCGGCATGTTCATCCTGGCCGGCGTGCTGTTCCTGCTGCCGCAGTACCTCCAGGCGGTGCTCGGCATCGACTCGTTCGGTACCGGCGTGCGGCTCGTGCCGATGATGGGCGGGATGCTCCTCGCGGCGCGGCTGGCGCAGCCGCTGGTGCTCAAGTTCGGGGCGCGGGCGGTGATCTGCGTGTCCCTGGTGGTCCTCGCCTTCGCCGCGTTCCTCGGGGCGCGCACCACCGTCGACTCCGGGTACGGCTTCACGGCGCTGTGGCTGTCGATCGCCGGGATCGGCGTCGCCTTCGCGATGATCCCCGCGATGGGCGGCGCCATGGGCGCACTCGCCAAGGACCAGGCGGGCCGCGGCTCGGGCCTGCTGTCCACGGTGCGGCAGACCGGCAGCGCGCTCGGCGTGGCCCTGCTCGGCGCGGTCCTCTCCGGCGCGTACACGGCCCGGCTGGCCACCACGGGGCTGCCCGAAGCGGCGGCCGACGCGGCGCGCGACTCGGTGGTCGGCGCGCACGCGGTCGCGGACCGGCTCGGCGACCCGGCGCTCCTGGCCTCGGCGAACGACGCGTTCGTGCACGGCATGGATCTCGCCCTCGTCGTCATCGGCGTCGTCGCCCTGCTCGCGGCGCTGCTGACGGCGGTACTGCTGCCCGACCCCGCGAAGGCCGATCACGCTCCCGACCCGGAGGTGGCCCCGGTCAGCGCCGATGCCCGACAATGAGCGCCATGGCCGCGTCAGCACAGAAGCCCGCGGAGCCCAAGGTCGGGCTCCGCGAGCGCAAGAAGATCAAGACCAGGACGGCGATCCGTGAGGCGACGTACCGCCTGATCGCGGAGCAGGGGTACGACGCGACGACGGTCGAGCAGATCGCCGAGGCCGCCGAGGTCTCGCCGTCCACGGTCTTCCGCTACTTCCCGACCAAGGAGGACATCGTCCTCACGGACGAGTTCGATCCGATCCTGGAGCGGGAACTGCTCAAGCGGCCCAAGGACGAGCCGATCGTCGACTCCGTACGGCACGTCGTCGACCGCAGCCTGGACCTCGCCTTCGCGAACGAGGAGCCCGAGGTCACCCGGCTGCGAATGCGGCTCCAGGTGGAGACGCCTGCGGTGCGCTCCCGGATGATGGAGTCGATGTCCGTCACCGGGCAGTTGATGTGCCGGGTCATCGCGGAGCGCACCGGCAGGGACGCCGCCGACCTCGAAGTCCGCGTCTACGCGATGGCGTTGGTCGGCGCCCTGATGCAGGCCACGATGTACTGGGCCGAGCACGAC
Source organism: Streptomyces endophyticus (assembly GCF_035798155.1). Lineage (NCBI taxonomy): Bacteria > Bacillati > Actinomycetota > Actinomycetes > Kitasatosporales > Streptomycetaceae > Streptomyces > Streptomyces endophyticus. The sequence goes on from NZ_JAOZYC010000128.1 coordinate 58,049, forward strand.
CACGAGGGCGAACTGCGCGAGCTCGTGCTGCGCGCCCTCGACACGGTGCAGCACGGGCTCTGAACGGCCTAGGCGCGAGGCTAGCCCTGCGTCTCGCCCAGCATCCGCCGCAACTGCTCGACCTCGGTCACCGGCGCGTCGCAGACGAAGTGGCGGCACACATAGGCCGCCTCGTGCCCGTCGACGAGCGGCCGGTCGACCAGCAGCGGAAGCTCGCCGCCACCCGCCTCGCCCGCGGCGACGACGGCCCCGGGGGCGGTCCCGGTGAGCGCCGCGTGGTGCAGCCGCCCCCCGACCTGCCCCACGACGGCGATCTCCCGCGGCCCGTCGAGCAGCGCCTCGGCGACCGCGAGCCCGTTCCCGATGAACCGCGGCGCCCGCGGGCCGAGCGCCTTGACGACACCGAGGGCGCGCTCGGCGGCGGTGCGGTGCGGCTCGGAGCCGGTGTGCGCGGCGTACGAGAGGAGGGCGCCCGCCGCGGCGGTCCAGCCGGAGGGCGTGGCGTTGTCGGTCGGGTCCTGGGGCCGGCGGATGAGCTGCTCCGCGTCCGCGGCGGTGTCGTACAGCGCGCCGCTCTCCGGGTCGGTGAACCGGTCGATGACGTGGTCGAGCAGGAACCCGGCGAACTCCAGCCACACGCCCTCGCCCGTCACCGACGCCAGCGCGAGGAAGCCCTCGGCGACGTCGGCGTAGTCCTCAAGGACGCCCGCGTTGGCACCGACGTGCCCGTCCTTGCTGGTGCGCGCGAGCCGGGCGAGCGGGTCCATGTGCAGCCGTACGAGGAGATCGCCCGCGCACACGGCGGCGTCCACGAGGTCCTGGCGGCCGAAGTACGCGCCGGTCTCGGCGAGCGCGGCGATCGCGAGCCCGTTCCACGCGGCGACGATCTTGTCGTCCCGGCCGGGGGCGGGCCGCTCGGCGCGGGCGTCCGACAGCCGCTGCCGGATCCGCTCGACCCGCCCGGCGTCGAGCACCTCGTCCCCCTGCGGGAGCTGGAGCACCGAGGCGCCCTCCTCGAACGTCCCCTCCTCCGTGACGCCGAAGTACCGGGCGGCCACCTCGCCGTCCGCCTCCCCCAGCACCTCGGTCAGCTGCCGCGGCGTCCACACGTAGTACGCGCCCTCGATGTGCTTCCCGCTCGCCGGGTCTTCGCTGTCGGCGTCGAGCGCGGACGCGAATCCGCCCTCGTTGGTCCGCAGTTCGCGCACCATGAAGTCGGCGGTCTCCAGGGCGACGCGCTTGGCCAGTTCGCTGCCCGTGGAACGCCACAGGTGCGCGTACGCCCGGCACAGCAGCGCGTTGTCGTACAGCATCTTCTCGAAGTGCGGCACCGTGAACTCCCGGTCCACGGAGTACCGCGCGAACCCGCCCCCGAGCTGGTCGTAGATCCCGCCGCGCGCCATCCGCTCGCAGGTGTCCACGGCCATCTGCAGCGCGCCCTCGGCGCCGGTGCGCGCGTGGTGCCGCAGCAGGAACTCGATCACCATGGACGGCGGGAACTTCGGCGCGCCGCCGAAGCCGCCGTACGTCGCGTCGTACTCGCGCGTGAGCCCGAGCAGCGCCTGCGCCAGCTCGTTCTCGCCGGGCAACTCCGTGTTCCCGTACGGCAGTTCCCGCGCGGCCAGATCGGCGGTGATCTTCCCGGCGACCTCGGTGACCTCGCCCTGCCGGTCGGTCCAGGCGTCCCGTACGCCGTGCAGGACCTGGGTGAACGAGGGCATGCCGTGGCGCGGCTCGGGCGGGAAGTACGTGCCGAAGTAGAACGGCTCGGCGTCCGGCGTGAGGAACACGGTCATGGGCCAGCCGCCCTGCCCGGTGGCGGCCTGCACGGCCTCCATGTAGACGGCGTCGACGTCGGGGCGCTCTTCGCGGTCGACCTTGATGTTGACGAAGTTCTCGTTCAGGACGGCGGCGGTGGCCTGGTCCTCGAAGGACTCGTGAGCCATCACATGGCACCAGTGACAGCTCGAATACCCGACGCTGAGCAGCACCGGGACCCCGCGTCGCCGCGCCTCCGCGAAGGCCTCGGCCGACCAGGGCCACCAGTCCACCGGGTTGTCGGCGTGCTGGAGGAGGTAGGGGGACGTCTCGTGGGCCAGTCGGTTCGGCATGCCTCCCATCCTCGCTCATGGTGATCCGCGTCGCGTCTCTGATCGCCCGGACCCTCGCGCCGACACCCCATACGCAGCACACTTGACCCCGTACTGTCGCCACCGGAGGGGGACCGAAGATGCGGGACAGCCATCGGGCGGAAGCCGAACGGCTGTTGGCCCGGGCCGTGGAGGAAGAGGTCAGGCGTTCGGGCGGGCGCGCGGACGGCGCTGTGCTGCTGTCGCGGGCGAAGGGCGCGCTCGACGCCATGGGGCGCAGCGCGGCCGACGAGTACGACGCGTTCACCCGGGCCCTCGACGCGGCCGACGCGGGACGGATGACGTTCGGGCAGCGGTTCGCCAAGGAGGGGGGATCAACTCCGCTGATGGTGGCGGGAGTCGGTGCCGTCACGGCCTGCCTGGCGGATCTGGTGCTGGGCGCGGGGACCGGGACGGCCGTGGGCGCGGGTGTCGCCGTCGCCGTGCTCGGCTCCGCCGCGACCGTCGCGAAGGTGACCGCTTCGCACGTGCCGGCCGCGAGCCGCAGCGCCGGGGCGCGCAATCAGCCGGGCGGGCCCGAGCAGCTGCGGCTGCAGTGGCTGACCGCGCTGGAGGTGCGGGGCATCAGGCCGTTCCTCGATCAGCAGCGGGTGCTCGCGGCGTCCACGGGGGCGGGCGGCTCGAACAAGCCGACGCCGCAGCTGCGCCGCACCGACAAGAGTGCGGCCGCGCGGCGGCGCAGCGTTCTTGAGCAGTCCTTCGGTCAACTCCCGGAACCAGAGGGGCCGTTCGCGGGCCGGCGTGCGGCCATGTCGCAGATCGCGCAGTGGGTGCACGCGGCGCGGGCCAGCACCGAGACCCGGCCGACCGTGGTGGTGCTGCACGGGGAGCCGGGCGCGGGGCGCACGACGCTCGCGGTGCGCGCCGCGCACGAGCTGCGGGACCAGTTCCGCGGGGCGTGCGTGGTGGATCTGCGCGGCGACCGTCCCGACGCGCCGCCACTGCCCACGCGGGACGCCCTGCTGCATCTGCTGAACCGGCTCGGGGCGCCGCGCGAGCAGCTGCTCTTCCGTGAGCGCTCCTCGCAGGAGCAGCAGGTCAAGCGGCTCAGCGAGCTGTACCACCAGCATCTGACCGGGCTGCCCGTGACGATCGTGCTCGACGACGCGGCGGGCGCGGAGCAGGTGCGCACGCTCGTTCCCGAGCGCTCCGACAGCCTCGTCGTCGTCACCACGCGCGAGCCCCTGGAGCTCGGCGACGACACGCCCGCCTGGGTGCACCACCTGCCGGTGCGGGCGCTCGACGCGGCGGGCTCGGAGGAGCTGCTGCGGGAGGCCGCGGAGGATCCGGGCGGCCCGTACGACGCCGAATCCACGGATGCCGTACGGGAGTTGTGCGGTGGCCTGCCGCTGGCGCTGCGTGTCGCGGGCTCCGCGATCGGGCCGCGTACGACGCGTCAGCTCGCCGCCGACCTCGGCGCGTACGGGCCCGTGCACCCGGTCGAGCGGGTGCTGTGGCTGCGTTACACCGACCAGTCCGAACAGGGCAGGCGGCTGCTGCGGCGGCTCGCGCTCGCCGGGCGCGCCTCGCTCGGCTCGGCCGCCGCGGCCGCGCTGCTCGCCACCACCACGGCGGAGGCGGAGCGTCATCTGTCGGCGCTCGCGGCGGCCGGGCTCGTCGACCACGTGCGCGGCAGCCGCTACCGCCTGCACGACCTCGTCCGCGCCTTCGCCCAGGCCCGCCTCGCCGACGAGGAGGAGCCCGCGGAGCGCACGGCCGCGCAGGAGCGCCTGATCCAGAACTACGCGGACCTGGCCGACTCGGTGATCCGCCTGGTCGACGGCAACATGTCGACGCGCGCGGGCCAGACCGGGCCACACGGCTTCACGTCCCTGGACGCGGCGTTGCGCTGGCTCGACGACGAGTCGAGCTTCATCACGGCGGCACTGCGGCACGCGGAGGGCGTCAACCAGGACGCGGTGCTCGGTCTGCTCGGCGCCCTGTGCGACTACTGCCTGCTGCGCGGCGACCTCTACCGGCTCGGTGAGATCCAGGAGCTGACGCAATCCATCGACCAGGGTCTGCTCATGCGCTCGGTCCAGTGGCGCACGGGTATCGCGGCCCGCCAGCTCGGCGAGCTCGACAAGGCGCGTACGACGCTGTCCTCGGTGGTCGACCTCTACCGCGAGGCGCACCACAGGGCGGGCGAGGGCCGCGCACTGTGCTCCCTCGGCATCACCCTGCACCACCAGGGCCAACTCACCGAGGCGGCCGGGCGGTTGCGGGAGGCGCTCGACCTGCAGACGACGCCGGAGACGAAGGGCGACCGCGGCTGGACGCTGCACGCGCTCGCGGCGGTCGAGCGCGACCGCGCGAACGTACGCCTGTCGCTCGCCCTGCTCACCGACGCGTTCGCCCTGCACCGCGAGAACGAGTCGCTGCACGGTGAGGCGTGGGCGCACTTCCAGCTCGGCCAGCTCTGCCTGCGGATGGGCAACGTGCCGCGCGCGGAGGAGGAGCTGCGGGAGGCGCTCGACCTGTACGGGCAGACCCGCGACGGCCGCGGCCAGGCCTGGGCGCTGACCGAGCTGGCCCGTGCCCGGCTCATCGACGGCGAGGCGTCAGCCGCGGTCGACGGCCTGCGCCAGGCGGCCTCCCGGCACCGGGAGAACGAGGACGCGCGCGGTGAGGCGTGGACGTACTACTACCTGGGTCAGGCCCTGGAGGAGACCGGCGACCTCGACAAGGCGGTGCGGGAGCTGGAGCGCTCGCGCACGATGTTCTCCCGGATGCGCGACGTGTACGGGCTGGCCTGCGCCCGCCACCACTCGGCGCGCGTGACCCGCGACGAACGGGCCGCGCAGACGGGCTCGCTGCGCAATTCCGGCTTCGCGCGGCAGCTCCTGGTGGACGCCCGCGCCGACTTCCAGCGCATCGGCGTGCCGCACGGCGAGGGGTGGACGTGCCTGGAGCTCGCGGTGGTCGACGCGGGCAACGCGCGGCTCGCGCAGGCGATGGAGCTGTGCGAGGAGGCGGCGGGCATCTTCGCCGGGTACGAGGACCAAAGGGGCGAGGACTGGGCGACGTTCCTGCGCTGCACCCTCCTGCCGTACGCCTCCCCCGGCGGCTCGGAGGTGGGCACGGCGGTCGCCCAGGAGGAGCTGTCCCAGCTCGCCGCCGCCACGCATCCGGCCCGCGACGGCAAGCTCGACGACTACGTGGAGGCGTATCAGCTGCTTCTGGAGCGGGGCGTGGATCTGGACGCGGGCTGGCAGGCCTGGCGCCTCGGCATGGTGCCGAACCGGCACTCGCGGGACGTGATGGGCGTCGCCAAGGAGGCCCAGCGGTCGTAGCCACGCAGGTCGTGGACACGGCCGTCGTGGACATGGCGCTCTCCCCGCAGGCCCCCGCCCGCCCTGGACATGACAGGCAGGGGCGTGCGGCGGACAGCGCAGCGGCCCCGCGCGCGCTCTTACGCTCTCGCGCGCGGGGCCGACGGCAGGTTCAGGCGGACGTCTGCCCGGCGTCCTTGCCGCTCGTCGCACCGGCGGGCTCGTCGGACTTCTCCTTGAAGTCGACCTTGCCCATGTGCTTGTTCATCGACTTCATCAGGCCCCAGACCGCGACGGCCATCACGGCGAAGACGATGAAGCCGAGCACACCCGGAGTCACCTTGTTCTCGTCGACCTCCTTGGCGGCAAGGGGGACGAGATGGGTCAATGCCAGATTCGCGTTCACATCAGGCATTGTGTCGGATGCCCGCGAAGAGGTCGTCCTCGGGGAGGGAGGTATCGACGAGCGACTTCGCGAGCTCGTACTCCTCCGTCGGCCAGACCTCCTGCTGGATGTCCATCGGCACGCGGAACCAGCCGCCGTCGGGGTCGATCTGCGTGGCGTGCGCGATCAGCGCCTTGTCGCGGATCCCGAAGAAGTCGGCGCACGGAATGTGCGTGGTCAGCGTGCGCTCGACCCGCGCGAACTCGTCCCAGCGCTTGAGCCAGTCCCCGTACGGGGACTCCACGCCGCGCTCCAGCAGCGCGTTGTGCAGCGCCTCGGTGCGCGGCCGGTTGAAGCCCTGGTTGTAGTAGAGCTTCTTCGGCTGGTAGACGGGCCCGAACTCGTCCTCGGGGTACTTCTCGGCGTCGGCCGCACCGTCGAAGGCCACCATCGTGATCTTGTGGGTCATGATGTGGTCGGGGTGCGGGTAGCCGCCGTTCTCGTCGTACGTCGTGATGACCTGCGGACGGAAGCTGCGGATCTGCTTGACCAGGGCACCGGCCGCGTGGTCGACGTCCTCCAGGGCGAAGCAGCCCTCCGGCAGCGGCGGCAGCGGGTCACCCTCGGGCAGCCCCGAGTCGACGAAGCCCAGCCAGTCCTGCTTCACGCCGAGGATCTCGCGCGCCTCGTCCATCTCCTTGCGGCGGACCTCCCGGATGTTCTTCTCGACGTACTTGTCGCCCTGGAGCTTCGGGTTGAGGATGGAGCCGCGTTCGCCGCCCGTGCAGGTCACGACGTGCACATCCACCCCCTCGGACACGTACTTGGCCATCGTGGCCGCGCCCTTCGACGACTCGTCGTCGGGGTGGGCGTGAACGGCCATGAGTCGCAGCTGCTCAGTCAAGACAAGTTCCTCGGTGAGATATGGGGCGCCCGGGTGCCTGGAGTGCAACGGGCGGCTTCTATAGTGACGGAACCCGGGGGTGGAAAATTCCGGTGCCCGTCCAGTTGTCGGGCGACGCGAGAGGAACTGGCCGATGAGCGCCGTGCAGCAGCTGCCCGAGGGCCGATACGGATCCTCGCGCTCCGCCGACGCCCGCGCCGACCGCAAGCTGAAGCTCACGGGAATCGTCCTCGGCGCCCTGTTCGCGGCCCTGATGATCTGGTTCGGCTGGTACTACGTCGTCGGCGGCAGCAAGTTCAGCGGCGAGGTCATCGCCTTCGACACGAACAAGCACGACGTCCAGGTCCACATGGAGATCCGCAAGGACACCGACGCGAGCGGCTACTGCACGATCCGCTCGCAGGACGCCGCCGGCGCCGAGGTGGGGCGCGCCGACTTCCGCTTCGATCAGAAGTCCGAGCGGATCGACAAGGTCGTCACGCTGAAGACGACGGGCGACGGCACGACCGCTGAGCTCCTGGGCTGCCACGCCGACTGATTGTCGATACGGGCCGGCGAAACAGCGGGCGCTGACCTGCGCCGACGCAACGCTGATGCCTTTTGTCCTCCCCCTTTCACGCCTGAATTGTTAGGCTCGTGGTTTCGCCCACTCAGTAGGGAACATCCTTCTGAGTAGGGCGATGCTTTGTATACCCAGTACCTACGAGGAGCGACCTGTGACCCAGACCAGCGAAGACGTCACCTGGCTGACGCAGGAGGCGTACACCAAGCTCAGGGACGAGCTGGCGCACCTGTCTGGTCCCGCGCGCGAGGAAATCACGCAGAAGATCGCCGCGGCACGCGAGGAAGGCGACCTGCGGGAGAACGGCGGGTACCACGCGGCCAAGGAGGAGCAGGGCAAGCAGGAGCTCCGCATCCGCCAGCTGACCCAGCTCCTGGAGCGGGCCAAGGTCGGTGAGGCCCCGGCGGCGACCGGCGTGGTCGCGCCCGGCATGGTCGTCACGATCGCCTTCGACGGCGACGAGGACGACACCCTGGAGTTCCTGCTCGCCTCGCGCGAGTACGCGAGCAGCGACTTCGAGACCTACTCCCCCCAGTCCCCGCTCGGCTCGGGGGTCAACGGCCACAAGGTGGGCGAGGACGCCGAGTACGAGCTGCCGAACGGCAAGAAGGCCTCGGTGCGGATCCTCAAGGCGGAGCCGTTCAACGGCTGACGCCCAGTGGACACAGAGCGGGGCCCACACCGGATGTTCCATGGGCCACGCGCCGGTCACCGACTTGGGGACACCGGCGATCGTGTTGCCGAACAGCTCGCGTGCCGCCTGCACCGTGGCGCTGAAGGGGTTCCACTCGGCGACGTACTGAAGGAACTTCGGCATGCCGTTGACCGGGACGAACGCGTTCGAGATGAACGTCAGCGGGAACAGCCAGATCAGGCCGCCCGAGGTCGCCGCCTCCGGGGTGCGCACGGTCAGACCGATCAGAGCGCCGATCCAGGTGAACGCGTAGCCGAGCAGCAGGAGCAGGCCGAAACCGGCCAGCACCTCCCCGATGTTCGTGTGTGTACGCCACCCGACGAGCAGCGCCACCAACGCCAGCACGACCAGCGTCACGGCCGTCTGCACCAGGTCGGCGAGGGTGCGGCCCGTGAGCACCGCGCCGCGCGCCATAGGCAGTGACCGGAACCGGTCGATGAGGCCCTTGTGCATGTCGTCGGCGATGCCCGCGCCCGCGCCGGCCGTGGCGAAGGTGACGGTCTGCGCGAAGATGCCCGCCATCAGGAATTCCTTGTAGGCACCGGCACTGACCCCGGCGCCCGGGATGGCGATCGAGCCGCCGAAGACGTACGTGAACAGGACCACGAACATCACCGGCTGGATGATCCCGAAAAGGATCATCTCGGGGATCCGGGTCATCCTGATCAGGTTCCGCTTGCCGATGACCAGGGAGTCGTTCCAGGCGCTCATTTCTTCGCCCCCTTCGTCTCCTCGGCCGCATCAGCCTCATCAGCCGCGTCGGCCTGCTCGGCCACATGGCCGGTCAGCGAGATGAACACGTCGTCCAGGGTCGGGCGGCGCAGGCCGATGTCGTCGATCTCGATGCCGCGCGCGTCCAGGTCACGGATGACCTCCGCGAGGAGCTTCGCGCCGCCGGTGACCGGGACGGTCAGCTTGCGGGTGTGGTCGTCGACGGTGGCCTCGCCCTTGCCGAAGCCGGCCAGGATCTCTCGCGCCGTCTCGATGTGCTCGCGCTCGTGCACCACGACCTCGACGCGCTCGCCGCCGGTCTGCGCCTTGAGCTGGTCGGCGGTGCCGCGGGCGATGACGCGGCCGTGGTCCACGACGCAGATGTCGTGCGCCAGGTGGTCGGCCTCTTCCAGGTACTGGGTGGTGAGCAGCAGTGTCGTGCCGCCGGCGACCAACTCCTGGATGACTTCCCACAGTTGCTGCCGGTTGTGCGGGTCCAGGCCCGTCGTCGGCTCGTCCATGAACATCACCGGCGGGGACACGACGAGCGCGGCCGCGAGGTCGAGCCTGCGGCGCATGCCGCCGGAGTACGTCTTGGAGGGGCGGTCGGCGGCGTCCACGAGGTTGAAGCGCTCGAGGAGTTCGACGGCCCGCTTCTTGGCGTCCTTCTTGGACAGCTGGTAGAGCTGCCCGACCATCTGCAGGTTCTCGCGCCCCGTCAGATATTCGTCGACCGCGGCGAACTGGCCGGACAGGCCGATGGAGCGCCGCACTTCGTTCGGATTCTTCAGTACGTCGATACCCGCGACGACCGCCCTGCCGCTGTCCGGCGTGAGCAGGGTCGTCAGGCAGCGCACGGCCGTCGTCTTCCCCGCCCCGTTCGGCCCCAGCAGGCCGAGGACCGTGCCCTCCGGTACGTCCAGATCGACGCCGTCCAGAGCCCTTACGTCGCCGAAGGTCTTGACCAGACCTTCGGCGTAGATAGCGCCTGGCATGCGGTTCCCCCAGTGTGTGGACTGATACCTAACTGACTACCTATGTGAGGAAAGTGTAAATTTGCCGGGCTCCCCGCGCCCGGCAAGAGTGAAGCGCGCCACACACTAACGCGATGTATCGCGTACCGCCACGGAATTACTCGATGACCGTGTAGCCCGCCTCCCGCAGCGCCGCGCCGACCTCGGTGCAGTGCGCGGGACCCTTGGTCTCCAGGTGCAACTCCACCTCCGCCTCCGTGAGTCCGAGCCGCGGATCGGTCCGTACGTGGCTCACATCGGTGACGTTAGCGTCGACCACTGACAACACCTGGAGGAGCGTGGCCAGGGCGCCGGGGCGGTCGGTCAGGCGAAGGCGCAGCGAGAGGTAGCGGCCCGCGGCGGCCAGGCCGTGGGTGAGGACGCGCTGCATCAGGAGCGGGTCGATGTTGCCGCCGGACAGCAGCGCGACGACCGGGCCCTCGAAGGCTCCGGGCTCGCTCAGGAGCGCCGCCACGGGGCTCGCGCCCGCGGGCTCGACGACCAGCTTGGCGCGCTCGAGGCAGAGCAGCAGAGCACTGGAGAGCGCGTCCTCGGAGACCGTACGGACCTCGTCGACCAGGCCGGAGACGAGCTCGAACGGGATGTCGCCGGGCCGCCCCACCTTGATCCCGTCGGCCATCGTCGACGGGGACGGGATCGCGATCGGGTGCCCCGCGGCCAGCGAGGGCGGGTACGCGGCCGCGCCCGCCGCCTGCACGCCGATCACCTTCACGTCGGGCCGCAGCGCCTTCACCGCGACCGCGATGCCGGCCGCGAGTCCGCCGCCGCCGACGCCGACCAGGATGGTCCGCACCTCCGGGCACTGCTCCAGGATCTCCAGGCCGAGCGTGCCCTGGCCCGCGACGACGTCCGGGTGGTCGAAGGGGTGGATGAACACCGCCCCGGTCTCCTCCGCATACTGCTGCGCCGCCGCGAGGGTCTCGTCGACCACCTGTCCGTGCAGGCGTACCTCGGCGCCGTACCCACGGGTCGCGGCGACCTTCGGCAGGGGCGCGCCGACCGGCATGAACACCGTGGAGCGCACGCCGAGGAGCGAGGAGGCGAGGGCCACTCCTTGCGCGTGGTTGCCCGCGCTCGCGGCCACGACCCCGGCGGCCCGCTCCTCGGGCAGCAGGCCCGCGATCCGCACGTAGGCGCCGCGCAGCTTGAAGGATCCGGTGCGCTGGAGGTTCTCGCATTTGAGGTGGACCGGCGTCCCTGCCAGCTGGGACAGGTGGTGGCTGTGCGCCATCGACGTCACACGCGCCACCCCGGAAAGCATCTTCTGGGCGCCGCGGACATCGTCGAGGGTCACCGCGGGCGCGGGGGTGGGCAAGTAGTCAGACGCGCTGTTGCTCATGACGAAAGTCTTGCAGCTCACGGCGCACGCCTCTCGGGATGCTCACGCTGCGAGACCGGATTGCGCACGGCCGGTACGGCCAGCGCTTTCGCCGCGTACCCTGTGGGCCAATCCAGTGCAATCCACCACCCACGCATGAAGTGAGCCCCCGGCCATGCCCACACCACAGGAAACGATGGACATGACGACCGCTGGTGACACCGGCCTCCTCGAAACGCTCCAGCACGAGGTGGCGGTCTTCGCCCGTCGCGCCGAACAGACCCGGCTCGGCGGGGTCGGGCAGGTGCGAAATTCGATGGATCGAGCGGCCTATCTGCTGCTCAACCGCCTCGACAAGGAAGGCCCGATGGGCGTCAAGGCGCTCGCGTCGAGCATGGGGATCGACTCCTCGACGGTGACCCGCCAGGTCGCCCCGCTCGTCGACACGGGGCTCGTCAAGCGCACCTCTCACCCGGAGGACGGACGTGCGGTGGTGTTGCAGTTGTCGCCGCGCGGTGCGGCCCGGCTGGACGAGGTACGCACATCCAGGCAGGAATTGATGGCGCAGTTGACGCAGGAGTGGGAGCCGCAGGAGCGCGAGCAGTTCTGTGCGCTCCTCGCACGCTTCAATTCCGCGCTCTCCGCTCGCCACGGCCAGCCGACTCCGCCCGCCGACTCCTGACGGTTCCCCGGCACACCAGTACGGCATGACCGACTCCCGCCTCTTGACCAGGGAGCCGCGGTCGGCCTCATATGAAGGGTGCGTCAACGGCAGGCGTTGCAGGACGCCCGCCGGGCCCGTGAGTTCGAGGCGTTCGTCGCGGGCGCGGCCGGGCGACTGCTGCGTGCCGCGACACTCCTTACGGGGGAACCTTCGGACGACAACCCGCGCGCGCGGAAGCTGCTCACGGCCGCCCTCGGCCGGACGTACGCCTCCTGGGACCGTCTTCGGGGTGAGGATCCCTACGACTGCGCGCGCAAGGATCTGGCCGTCCGGTTCGCCCGCGGCGCCTGGCGACAGCACCGCGCGCGTGGCGGCGCGTTGGGTCGGCTCAGCCCTCAGGAGCGGCTTGTTCTCGTGCTGCGGCTCTTCGAAGGGGTCGGCGAGGAGCAGACCGCGTCGCTGCTCGGGCTGCCCGCGGAGCGCGTCCGCACCGTGCACGCGCGGGCGATGGCCCTCGTCCTGCACCCGCCGCGCGGCCCCGCGCCCGCCGATCTGCGGGGAGCGGCCCCGGCATGAGTCTCCAGGAGCGCAATGAGGCGGCCGTGCGTGCCGTGCTCGACAGCGGGCCCGCGCCCGTGGTGCCGACGGAGCTGTGCGCGGACGCGATGCGCAGGGGCGGCCGCGCGCGCAAGCGGCGCCGGGCGGTGTCGCGGTTCCTGTGGTTCGTGCTGGTCGTCGCCGTCGTGGCGTTCGTCGTGTGGGCGACGGTCGAGCGGCCGTGGGTGGAGCCGCCCTCGAAGACGACTCCACAGCTGACCGGCTGGTGACCTACTTCTTGTCGAGCGCCTGCTGGAGGTCCGCGAGCAGGTCGTCGACCGACTCGATGCCCACGGAGAGCCGTACGAGGTCGGCGGGGACCTCCAGGGCGGAGCCCGCGACGGAAGCGTGCGTCATCCGGCCCGGGTGCTCGACGAGGGACTCGACGCCGCCGAGGGACTCGCCCAGCGTGAAGAGCTTCGCCCGGTTGCAGACCTCGACGGCGGCTTCCTCGCCGCCCTCGACCTGGAAGGACACCATGCCGCCGAAGGCCTTCATCTGCTTCGCCGCGATCTCGTGCCCGGGGTGCTCGGGCAGGCCCGGGTAGAGCACCTTCGTGACCCGCGGGTGGCGGGAGAGCATGTCGGCGACGCGGGTCGCGTTCTCGCTGTGCCGGTCCATGCGGACGGGCAGCGTCTTGATGCCGCGCAGCACCAGCCAGGCGTCGAAGGGGCCTGCGATCGCGCCCATCGCGTTCTGGTGGAACGCGAGGTCCTCGGCGAGGGCGTCGTCGTTGACGACAAGCGCGCCGCCGACGACGTCGGAGTGGCCGCCCATGTACTTGGTCATCGAGTGCACGACGACGTCGGCGCCGAGCGCGAGCGGCTGCTGGAGGTAGGGGCTGGCGAAGGTGTTGTCGACGACGAGCTTGGCCCCGGCATCGCGGGCGACCTGGGCGACGGCGGCGATGTCGGTGATTCCGAGGAGCGGGTTGGAGGGCGTCTCCACCCACACGGCCTTGGTCATCGGGGTGATCGCGGCGCGCACCGACTCGACGTCGCTGGTGTCCGCCACCGACCACTCGACGCCCCACCGCGTCACGACCTTCGCGAACAGCCGGAACGTGCCGCCGTACGCGTCGTTCGGGATGACCACGTGGTCGCCGGGGCTGAGCAGCGTGCGCAGCAGGCAGTCCTCGGCGGCGAGCCCGGAGGCGAAGGCGAGCCCGCGCCTGCCGCCCTCAAGGGCGGCGAGGTTCTCCTCCAGCGCGGTACGGGTCGGGTTGGCGCTGCGGCTGTACTCGTATCCGCCGCGCAGGCCGCCCACGCCGTCCTGCTTGTACGTGGAGACCTGGTAGATCGGCGGGACGACGGCGCCGGTCACGGGGTCGGCCGTGTTGCCGGCGTGGATGGCGGTGGTCTCGAAGCCGCGCGGGGTGCTGCCGCTGTGGCTGTGCGTGTCGCTCATGGCGCCCGAGCGTAGGCGCTCCGGCGCGCGGAGGTGGGGCGCAGCGCCCTTTTACCGCCACCGCGGTCGGGAACCCCGTGTCGGACCGGCACGTTAGCGTTGTTGATATGGGAATTCTCTGGGGGCTGATGGCCGCGGTCATGATCGGGCTCGTGGTGTCGCAGTTGCTGCGCCGCCGCGGCGGGATTCGGCAGGTCGCTCCGGGGTCGCCGGACGCCGCCGACCCGGCCGACTACGGGTTCATGCTTCAGGAGGAGCTGGACGTCCGGCTCCCGGGGCCCGACCAGGACCTGCTCGACGTGATGGCGGTCGTGCAGCGGAACCAGGACTTCACCGCGGCCGCCCAACTGCTCGCCGGGACCGGCAAGGAGACCGAGACCCGGTGGGAGCGCGTGCAGGCGGTCGCGGGGGCCGCGGCCCTCGAGGCCCAGCAGACGCCGCGGCTCGGTGCCGGGTGGCTGCACGCGTGGCGGTCGCAGCAGCCGAAGGACGCGGGCGGGGCGCAGGTCTTCGCCGAGTTCCTGGTGCAGCAGGCGTGGCGCGGCGGCGGCACGCCCGACGAGCAGCGGATCGTCCTCGAAGAGGCGCGCGATGCCTGTGACCAGGCGGCGCTGCTCGCTCCCGGCGACCCCGTCCCGCACATCACGCACCTCGCCGTCGCGCGCGGACTCGGCTACTCGCAGGCCGAGTTCGAGCAGCTGTGGCTGAAGATCCTCGACACCGCGCCGGGACACATGGGCGCCCATCTGGCCGGACTTCGGTACTGGACGGAGAAGTGGCACGGCTCGCGCGAGCAGGCCTTCTCGTTCGCCGAGGCCGCCGCCGCGCGTGCGCCGCGCGGCTCGCTGCTCGCCGCGCTGCCGCTGTTCGCGCTGTACGAGCACGTGCCCGAGGTGAACCTGGTGCGCGGCTTCTACGAGAGCGAGGTCGTCACGAAGGCCCTGCACGGGGCCCTGTTCGCGGTGCACTCCGCGCGCCCCGACGACCCGATGCTCGCGCACGTCCGGCACCTGCTGGTGTTCTTCCTGGTACGCGGCGAGCGCTGGTCCGAGGCGATGCGGCAGCTGGTGCACGTCGACGGGCATGTGGGCGCGATCCCGTGGACCGCCGAGCCCGACCCGGCGGCCTCGTACGCGGTGTACCGGGCGCTCGCCGTGGCCGGTTACGAGGCGAACGGCGGGAGCCCGGCGACGCTGCGGCACTGATCCCCTCCGGGGCCTGCCGGAACCGCTGATCAGCCGGCCGCGCGCATGGCGGCCGCCGTGCGCGCCGCGTCGTACGACTCCGGGACGCCCTCCAGGAGCACCAGGCTGCCGGGCAGGTGGTCGGTGCGCAACGGGAGGATCTGCTGGTAGGCGGGGGACGCGTACCAGGCGTGGGCCGCCTCCAGGTCGGGGAACTCGATCATCACGATGCCGCCGAGCGGCTCCCCTTCCAGCCACTCCCCCTTCGTGCCGTGGACCAGGAAGCGGC
The DNA here is from genome assembly GCF_035798155.1 of Streptomyces endophyticus. NCBI lineage: Bacteria > Bacillati > Actinomycetota > Actinomycetes > Kitasatosporales > Streptomycetaceae > Streptomyces > Streptomyces endophyticus. The sequence continues at coordinate 73,220 of NZ_JAOZYC010000128.1, forward strand.
CGCCGTACGGGGTGAAGGTGGACTGGACGCGCTCGATGTACGTGAGGACGTCGGGGTGCGGCGCGCCGGGCGTGGTGCCGAGTACGGCGATGGCGTAGGCGGTCATGGAAGAGCCCTCCCTCGGGTCCGGCAGGATCTGGTGGGTACGGGGTCGATCCTGCCGGGGCCCGGGGAGGGCGGCCATGACCTCTCAGGTCATGAAAGTGGTGCGGACGCTCAGATGGTCGCCGCGTCGATCACGAAGCGGTAGCGCACGTCCGAGCCGAGGACCCGCTCGTACGCCTCGTTGACCTGGCTCGCCTCGATCAGTTCGATCTCGGCGCCGAGGCCGTGCTCGGCGCAGAAGTCGAGCATCTCCTGGGTCTCGGCGATGCCGCCGATCATGGAGCCGGCGAGCACCTTGTTGCCGCCGATGAGGGAGAACAGGTTGAGCGCGATCGGCTCCTCGGGGGCGCCGACGTTGACGAGCGCGCCGCCCGTCTTCAGCAGGCCCAGGTAGGCGCCGAAGTCCACCTGCGCGGAGACCGTGGAGAGGATGACGTCGAAGGTGCCGGCCAGCTCCTCGAAGGTCTTCGGGTCGCTGGTCGCGTAGTAGTGGTCGGCGCCCAGCTTCAGGCCGTCGTCCTTCTTGCGCAGCGACTGCGAGAGGACGGTGACCTCCGCGCCGAGCGCGTGCGCGATCTTGACGCCCATGTGGCCGAGGCCGCCGAGACCGACGACCGCGACCTTCTTGCCGGGGCCCGCGCCCCAGTGCTTCAGCGGGGAGTACGTGGTGATGCCGGCGCAGAGCAGCGGCGCGGCCACGTCGAGCGCGAGGCCCTCGGGGATGCCGAGGACGAAGCCCTCGGTGACGACGACCTTCTGCGAGTAGCCGCCGTAGGTGGGCTCGCCGTCCTTGCCGACGGCGTTGTACGTCTGGACGTTCCCCTTGACGCAGTGCTGCTCCTGGCCGGAACGGCAGGGCTCGCACTGGCCACAGGAGTCGACCATGCAGCCGACGCCGACCCGGTCGCCGACCTTGAACTTGGTGACGCCCGCGCCGACGGCCTCCACGACACCGGCGATCTCGTGCCCCGGCACCATCGGGAAGATGGCCTCGCCCCAGCCCTCGCGGGCCTGGTGGATGTCGGAGTGACAGATTCCGGCGAACTTGATGTCGATCAGTACGTCGTGCTCGCCGACGGTGCGGCGCTCGATGGTGGTGCGCTCCAGCGGGGCCTTGGCGCTGGGGGCGGCGTATGCGGCAACAGTCGTGGTCATGGCCTCCAGCCTGCTCCCGACCCACCCGGATCTCCAAAGAATGCGCAGGTCACCGCTTTGCGTACGTTCAGTGGTCCTACTACTGGCGGGGTCAGGCTCCCGGTCGTACGACGGGGAATACTGGACAGCATGGACGAGAACGATGCGGCCGGGGAACCCGCGGCGGACCGCCCGGACCACCTGGACCGGCGCGCCGAGCTGAGCGAGTTCCTGCGTACCCGGAGGGCCCGGCTCAAGCCGGAGGACGTGGGGCTCGCCTCGATGGGGCGGCACCGGCGGGTGCCGGGCCTGCGGCGCGAGGAGCTGGCGCAGCTCGCCGGGGTCTCGGTCGCGTACTACACGCGCCTGGAACAGGGCAACGGGCGCAATGTGTCGGCGGAGGTGCTCGACGCGATCGCGCGCGCCCTGCGGCTCAGCGACACCGAGCACGCGCACCTCGTCCACCTGGCCAGTCCGACCCGGCAGCGCCGCAAGCACCCGGCACCCAAGCGGCAGCAGCAGGTGCGGCCCGCGCTGCGCCACCTGCTCGAATCGCTGGAGGGCGTGCCCGCCTACATCGGCGGGGCGCGCTCGGACATCCTCGCGTGGAACCGGATGGCGGCGGCGCTGTTCGGCGACTGGGGGCGGATGCCGCGCGCGGAGCGGAACTGGGCGCGGCTCACGTTCCTGAACCCGGACTACCGGGAGCTGTTCATCGACTGGGACTCCAAGGCGACCGACATGGTGAGCTATCTGCGGCTGTACGCGGGACGCAATCCGGAGGACCCGGAGCTGTCGGCCCTGGTCGGCGAACTCTCCGTCAAGAGCGAGGAGTTCAGGCGGCTGTGGGCCACCCACGACGTGAAGGAGAAGGGCCACGGCGTGAAGCGCATGCGGCACCCCCTGGTGGGTGAACTGACGCTCGCCTACGAGACGTTGCACCTGCCGGACGACGACGGGCAGTTCCTGTCCGTGTACCACGCGGAGCCGGGATCGGCGTCGGCGGAGGCGCTGCGGTTGCTGGCGAGTTGGGGTGTGGACGACTCGGTGCGGGCGAAGTTGTAGACGTCTCGGGGCTCCGCCCCGGGCCCCGCTCCTCAAGCGCCGGAGGGGCTTGATAGGTACGGGTGCGCCGCGCCCCACGTCCAGTGCGGCACCGGCTGTTCCGACGGGCGTTCTGCTCCCGGGCCCGAGAAGTGGAGCGCCAGGCGTGTGCCCCACTCGATGTACGCGAGGAACGCGGAGCGGAACTCCGCGTCCGTCGGCAGGTCCGCCTCGTCGGCGGCGTCCTGGATGAGGTTGACCCAGCGGCGGCGCTGCGGTTCCGTGACGCCCTTGCCGATGTGCATGGCCACCATGTGGCTGTGGCCGCCGTGCTGTTCGGAGTAGGCCTCAGGGCCGCCGAAGACCTCGCCGAGCCACAGGGCCACATGTGCCGCGTGCTCCGCCGGAAGGTCGGCGAAGAGCGGGCCGAGGAGGTCGTCCTTCACCACCTTCGTGTAGAAGATTGCGGTGAGGCGGTCGAACGCCGCCGCGCCGCCCGCCCATTCGTAGAGCGTGGGTTCCGACGAGCCCGTGCCGCGCACCGTGGTCGGCGCGTAGTGGCGCATCTCGTCGATGTACCCGACGTAGGGGCGGATCTCGGTGAGGAACACCGGGAAGAGCTCGGAGGCGCGGAAGCCCTTCAGGTGGTCCTCGGTCGACGTCCACACGATGCGCAGGATGTAGTGCTCGAAGTCCTCTTCGCAGCGGGTGAGTTCGTACGAGACGCAGTGCTCCGAGGCCGCCAGTTGCCGTGCCGCGCGGGTGTACGCCGCCAGGAACTCGGCCGAGCGGTCCTCGGGGATGCGGTAGCGGATGTACTCGATGGTGCGCTGGGATCGAGTCGTCATGCGCCACACCAAACCACCTCGGGGGTGCCCCGGCCACGCTGTCAGCGACGAGCACAACCGGAGCGTCCCGCTCAGCCCTGGAGGGTCACCGGCCGGTCCTCCCGCAGCTCGGAGAAGAGAAGGTTCGCCTTCTCCTTGTCCCAGAGGATGGCGCTGCCCTTGGAGGTGGCGAGGCCCAACGTGCCCACGGGCACGCCCAGTTGCCTGCCCTGCCCCGACGACACCCCTTGCATCGCCTTGAACAGCCGCGTCAGCTCCGGAACCCCCGTCGACTTATCGACGATGAGCGTGTCCAGGCCCGCGCCCGCGGTGCCGTACATGGTGGACGGGTTCATCAGCACGCCGGGCGACGAGGCCTTCTTGGCGAGCGCGGAGAGGAACTTCTGCTGGTTGCGGGAGCGGCCGACGTCGCCCTCCTTCTCCTGGTGGCGCTGGCGCACGAAGCCGAGCGCCTCGCGGCCCGTCAGGTTGTGGCAGCCCTTGGCCAGGTCGAGCCCCGCCTTGTCGTCGACGATGTGCCGGTCGACGCACATCGGCACGCCGCCGACCGCGTCGACGATGCCGACGAACCCGGCGAAGCCGATCTCCGTGTAGTGGCTGATCCGCAGCCCGGTGTTCGACTCGACCGCGCGGACCAGGAGTTCGGGACCGCCGAGCGAGAACGCCGCGTTGAGCTTGTTCTTCGCCGGCTTGTGGTGGATGCCGGTCTTCGGGTCCACGTACGGCGGGATGGTGACCCAGGAGTCACGCGGCAGGCTGGTGAGGGTGGTGCCGTGGGCGCCGGTGTGCAGCACCATCATCGAGTCGGTGCGGCGCCCCTCGGAGCCCAGCTCGGAGCCGGTGTGCAGGTTCTTGGTCTGCTTCTCGCTGAGGCCCTCGCGGCTGTCGGAGCCCACGATCAGGTAGTTGGTGCCCTTGCCCGGGGCTGCCCGGGTCGGCAGCGAGGCCAGGTCGACCTCCCCGTCGAGCCGGGTGCCCGCCCACACGTACGTCCCCGCGCCCGCAAGCACCGCGAGGAGCACGAGCAGGCAGAGTCCGCGCACCAGGAGCCCGAACTTGGTGCGCCGCCGCTTGCGCTTGGGCTCGCGCTCGCTGCGCTTGTACCCGCCGTCGGCCCGCCCGCCGGGCCGGTTCGGCGGCACCGGGTCGTACGGGTGGTGCTCGACTTCGTACGAGTGGGGCGTCGGGGTGTATGCGCTGGGGTTCAAGGTCGTCACCTCGCGACCGGCAGGTCCGGCTGCTCGGCCGGCCTGACGATGTGCTGGGCCGCCGCGGCGGCCGTTCCGGAACGGTGCATGCGCTGCCACTTGAGCCGGCTGCCGCCCACGAAGGCCACCACGGACTGGATGACCACGAGGTACATCAACTGCCGGTACACGAACAGCTGGAGGGGCAGTGACCAGAGCGTGCGCCTGCGCTCTCCGTCGAGCTTCAGGGCGTACGCCGCGACGACCATCTGGAGGCCGAGGAAGCCCAGCCAGGCCACCACGGACGTGACCGTGTCACCGGCGAACACGGCGCTGTAGAACATGAAGACGTCGATCATCGGGGCAAGGAGCGGCAGCACGACCTGGAAGAGGAACAGGTAGGAGAGGCCGCGCCGCCCGAAGCGGCCCGCGGGCCCGACCTCCAGGACCGCGCCCCGGTGCTTCCACATCGCCTGGAGGGTGCCGTAGCACCAGCGGTAGCGCTGGCGCCACAACTGCCGCAGGGACGTGGGCACTTCGGTCCACGCGATGGCGGTCTCCTCGTACACGACCCGCCAGCCGGCCCGCCACAGCGCCATGGTGAGGTCGGTGTCCTCGGCGAGGGTGTCCTCGCTCAGGCCGCCGACGCCCATCAGCGCGTCGAGCCGGAAGGCGCCGATCGCGCCGGGCACGGTCGTCATGCACTCCAGGACCTCGAACATCCGGCGGTCCAGGTTGAACCCGAAGACGTACTCCAGGTGCTGCCAACGGCCCAGCAGCCGCTTGCGGTTGCCGACCTTGGTGTTGCCGCTGACCGCGCCGACCGCCGGGTGGGCCAGTGGCTGGATCAGGCGCTGGATCGCGTCGGCCTCGAAGACGGTGTCCGAGTCGATCATCACGACGTACGGGCAACGGGTGTACTTCAGACCGTGGTTGAGGGCCGCCGCCTTGCCCGAGTTGGGCTGGCACAGCACCTGCACGCGCGCGTCGCGGGCCGCGTACTCACTCGCGATCTGCACCGTGCGGTCGCTCGACCCGTCGTCGATGACGATGATCTGCATCGGCTGGTGGGTGGAGGCGAGCAGCGAGCGCAGCGTCGCGCCGATACCGGCCTCCTCGTTGTACGCGGGTACGAGCACGGTCACCGGGTCGCGGATCTCGCGCAGCCAGGGCGAGCCGGGGCGGAACCGCTCCAGGCGCCTGACGTGCGCGCGGGCGAACAGCACGAGCACGAACAGGCGCAGCACACCGAGCCCCGCGGCCGCGAGGAGGACCCACGAGATGGCCGAGACGAAGCTGCGGCCGAGGGTCTGGAACCAGATCAGGCCCTGCCCGAGCCAGCGCACGGGCGCGGCCACCTCGGACGTCGCCCGCTGATTGGTCTGCGCGCCCTCCGTGATGGTGGCGAAGTTCGTGGCCTGCGGGTTCGCCAGCAGTTTCTGTGTCTCGCGGTAGCCGAGCGAGGTCTGGCTGAGCTGACGCACCAGGCCGTCCCGCACCCGCTGCCCGGAGTGGTCGGCCGCGACCAGGGTGTAGCCGTCGGCGGACGCCGCCTGAGCGGCGGGCCACTCGCCGCCGCACATCGTGGCGACGGTGGTGGTCATCGGCATCCGCAGGAGTGTGGTGTGGAAGCCGCCGCTGCCCGCGAACGCGCTCTGGGTCAGGCCCAGTTCGAGCTTGCTGCGCACCTTGGACGAGCTGCCCAGGTCGGCGCCGGTGTAGGTGTTGGAGCCGATGTCGTGCCCGTCGGCCCTGATCCGCTCGACCAGCTTCGGATGCTGCGCGGCCTTGGCGCCGTTGAGGAAGAACGTGGCGTGCGCGTGATGCTTCTTGAGCAGCGCGAGCAGCTTCGGTGTCGCCTTCGGATAGGGGCCGCCGTCATAGGTGAGCGCGACGGTGCCGGGCCGCATCGAGGCGCTGTGCACCCGGCCGCCGTCGATGGACAGCACCGGGCCCGCGCCGGAGGCCGACTCGGGCACGGGCCGCGTACAGGCAGGCTTCGCCTTGGCGCCGTCCACCTCGTTCTGGGTCCAGCCCTGGAAGAGGAGGGCACCGAGAAGCACCGGCAGGGTGAGGGCGAGCAGCAGCCAGTGCGCCCGCGGATCCCTTGCTTGTTTGTGTCGTGCCCCCATCAGGCGTCGGCGCCGGCGTTGCCGCCCGGCCGGCCCCGGTCCGGACGAAGCGACCACATTCGGCGCCCGTTCTCCACGTTCCACTCACACATGAGAGGCGAGTGTATTGATGTGACCGCTTGGGAATTGGGGCATTGGCAAACATCTGGGACCCGTGTGACACGTGACAAACGGCACACCCGCCGATTGAGTACAACCTTTTGGTTGCCACGTATTCACCTTGAAGCGATCGTGGGCGCCCCGTCAGGCCGCGGACGCGTTCTCCGTGACCGTGATCCGCCCCTGACTGATCGTCGCGAGGCGGGGCGCCTTCCGCGCGATCGCCGAGTCGTGGGTCACCATCACGAACGTCGGCCCGTGCTCCTTCCAGAGCTCCTCCAGTACGTCCATGATCTCGTCGCGCATCGACTCGTCGAGGTTGCCCGTCGGCTCGTCGGCGAGCAGCACCTTCGGGTTCTTCACCAGGGCCCGCGCGATGGCGACACGCTGCTGCTGACCGCCGGACAGCTCCGCCGGCAGATGCCGCAGCCGCTCACCGAGCCCCACGGACCGCAGCGCCTCCGCGGCCCGCTCCCGCCGCTCAGCGCCCTTGAGGCCCAGCGGCACGAGGGCCGTCTCGACGTTCTCCAGCGCGCTGAGCGTCGGGACGAGGTTGAAGGACTGGAAGACGAAGCCGATGGACTCGGCGCGGACCTTGGTGAGCCGGGCCTCCGGCAGCGTCGCCAGGTCGACCCCGTCGAGCACGACACTGCCCGCCGTCGGCCGGTCGAGCCCGCCGAGCATCTGGAGCAGGGTCGACTTGCCGCCGCCCGTGGGGCCCTGGATGACGAGCCGGTCGCCGTCGCCGATGGCCAGATCGACGCCCGCGAGCGCGTCGACGGTGTCCTTGCCGCGCCGGTACTGCTTGGTCACGCCGGTGAGCTGATACATGGTGCAACTCCTGTACTACGTAAGGTGATGGGCGGTACCGGTGGTGCTACTCGACGCGGCGCAGCGCGTCCGCCGGGCGGAGCCGCGAGGCCCGCCAGCCGCCGAACGCGCCGGCGATCAGCCCGCCGGCGACGGCGAGGCCGACCGCGAGGGCGATGGTGGTGGCGGAGACGGGCGCGCTGAGCGCGATGTCGAGGGTCTTCGCCCCTCCCCCTGCCGCCTGGCGCATCATTCCGCCGCCTCCGCCGAAGCCACCGCCACCGGGGCCGCCGCCCGTACCGGCACCGCCGCCCGTGCCGCCGCCCGTGCCGCCGAGCTGCGCGGACAGCGTGGGGCTGATCGCCGTCACGGCGTACGCGCCCGCGAGCCCGACGGCGATGCCGAGGACGCCACCGATCAGCCCGTTGACGACCGCCTCACCGACGACCTGCCGCGTCACCCGGCCCGACGTCCAGCCGAGCGCCTTGAGCGTGCCGAACTCCCGTACCCGCCGGGACACGGCCGAGGACGTGAGCAGCCCCGCCACCAGGAACGCGGCGACGAGCACCGCGATCGACAGCCACTTGCCGACGTTCGAGGCGAGGTTCGAGGCGGTCGACAGGGAGCCCGAGACGGTGTCGGCGAGATCGGCGGACGTGGTGACGGTGGTGCCGCCGACGTTCTTCTGGATGGCCGTCTTCACGGCGTCGATCTGCTGCGAGTCGGTCGCCCTGACGTAGACCGTCGTCACCTTGTTCTTGCTGTCCGCGAGCGTCTGGGCCTGCTTCAGCGGCACGTAGAGATTGGCTGCGGCGTCCCCGCTGTCGGCGGTCGCCACCCCGATGACCCGGTACTTGGCGCCCTTGACCGTGACCTTGTCGCCGACGGCGAGCTTCTTCTCCTTCGCGTACGAGGAGTCGACGACGGCGACCTTCGCGTCCGTCTCGGAGGTCGTGAAGCTCCGCCCCTTGGTGATCTTCGAGGAGGTCAGCGGGCCGAGCTTCTGCCGGGTGACGTCGGTGCCGTAGACGGAGAAGGAGTTGACGTCGAAGTTGGCGCCACCGCCCTGCACGCGACCCTGCGGCTGGCCGCCCTCACCGCCGCCGCCGGGGCCGCCCTGCGCGCCACCGCCGTTGCTCTCGTCCTGCTTGAACTGGCCGCGCGTGAACTGTCCGCTGACCTTCATCACCTGCAGGCTGAGCCCGCCGACCGTGTCGGCGACGCCCTGCTGGTCGGCGACCTTCGAGACGGTCGAGTCGGCGAGGGTCGTCAGGCCCTGCACCATCACCCGGTCGCTGGACTGCTGCTTGTCCCCGGAGTCGCTGTCCTTGGCGTCGAAGTCGAACCTCGGCCGGCCCGTGTCGTCACCCGCCTTCGGCGCGCTCGCGGCCTTGGTGACGGTCATGTCCGTACCCAGGCCGTAGAGCGACTGCAGGACCTTCCCCTGCGCCTGGGTCATCCCGGAGGACACCGAGTTGACCACGATGACGAGCGCGATCCCGAGCGCGAGCCCGGAGGCGACGACGAGCGCCGCTTTTCTGCGGCGGCGCAGCTCACGCCGGAGATAGGTGAAGAACATCGAAGCCTCGCCGATGACGGCCCACTCAAAAGGGGGCGTTTGATAAGGAATCAGCGGAAGCCGGAGCGTTCGATGACGCTCCGGCTCCCGCTGCGGCGAAACGGTATGGCGGCGTTGTAAGGGTTGCGTGAGGCCGTCATGAGAACGACATGAGACCCCCGCCGGGTATGACCCGGCCCGTTACGCGGCGGAACCCGCCTTCCACTGCTCCCAGTCCATGTTCCAGCCGTTCAGCCCGTTGTCCGGCTGGACCGTCTTGTCACCGGTGTTCTTGATGACGACGACGTCGCCGACCATCGAGTTGTTGTAGAACCAGGCGCCCGGCGTGCTGCCGTCATTGGCGCCCTTGGCGTCCTGGAGGCCGACGCAGCCGTGGCTGGTGTTCGCGCCACCGAAGATCGACTTGGCGCCCCAGTAGTTGCCGTGGATGAACGTGCCGGAGCTCGACAGACGCATCGCGTGCGGCACGTCCTTGATGTCGTACTCGCCCTTGCCGTCGCCGTCCTTGAAGCCGACCGTCGCGCCGTCCATCCGGGTCTCCTTGAACTTCTCGGAGATCACCATCTGGCCCTCGTACGTCTTGTTCTCGGGCGAACCGGCGGAGATCGGGATGGTCTTGACCGTCTTCCCGTCCCGCGTGACCGTCATCATCTTGGTCTTCGCGTCGACCGTCGAGACCTGGTTGCGGCCGACCTTGAACGAAACGGTCTTCTGCTGCACACCGGTCACGCCGTCCGCGCCCTCGACCCCGTCCAGGTCGAGCTTCAGCGTGACGGTGGAGCCGCCCTTCCAGTAGTCATCGGGCCGGAAGTCGAGACGGGTGTCGTTGAACCAGTGCCCGACGACCTCCTGGCCGCTGCTGGACGTGACGGTGACGTGGTCCTGGACGTCGGCCTTGTTGCTGATGGCCTTGTCGAAGTTGATCGACACCGGCATGCCGACACCGACGGTCGAGCCGTCCTCCGGCGTGAAGTTCCCGATGAAGCTGTTGGCCGGGGACACCGTCGTGAACTGCGAGTTCTCGTGGGCCGCGCGGCCGTCGGAGTCCTTCGCCTCGGCAGCGATCTTGTACGTCGTGGCGCGCTCGAGCTGGTTCGTCGGCTTCCAGCTCTTCTTGTCGGCGGCGATCTGCCCGTCGACCTTCGTGCCGTCGGCCGTGGTCATGGCGACATCGGTGAGCGATCCCTTGCTCACGGTGACCTTCGCGGCGCTGTTGATGCTCGCGTTGTCGGAGCCGTCCTTCGGCGCGATCTTGATATCGGCCTCGGAGGTCTTCTTCGCCGCGGCCTCGTCGGCCTGCGCCTGCGATTCCTTCTTGCCCGAGCCGCCGCCCTCGTCGCCGCCGCCACAGGCCGTCAGCACGAGCACACCGCCGAGCAGAGCGGACGCGGCCATCAGACCCTTGCGCCGCTTACCGTCCGTTATCACACGCTTCTCCATAGTCGCCGAATTTCCCGACTTCGCCGAATTCCCCTGCCGCCGACCGCCCCGAGCCCGGTCGACAGCGGGCCCGAGAGGACACAACAGTCCCCTCGTTCCCAGTGAACGCCGTGACCGGTTCATCCCGTTCCCGAGGAACCGCCGGTGTGGGCAAGACCACGTCGAGCCCCTCACCAGGGACGACAAAACCCCGGGCAGCGGTTGCCGCCCAGGGTTCCCGTTTCAAGGACCGCTACACGCCGTCTCCCGCGTCCCCCTCCTCCTCATCATCCTCGCCGAGGTCCCAATCCGGCGAGTCGGGGTCGTAGTCGACCTGCTCACTGGACCAGGAGGCCTGCACGAGCTCGGTCCCCGGGACATCGGCGACCAGATCGAACGGATCCACGAGATACGCGACCGCCTCCGCCTCGTCCTCCTCCACGGCGCTCACCGCCTGCGCACGCTCCTCGGGCCCGGTCCCCTCGTCCTCCGCGACGCGCTGCAGCGCGGCCCCGGTCAGCGCCTCCGCGTCGCCGACCTCCAGGACCAATTCCACCTTCAGCCGAACAAAACGTGACGTGTCATCAGTACTCATGGCCGGAGCGTACGACCCATCCGCCCCGTGACTTTCCTGTGACCCGCGTCTGTCACTAACATGAGGGCACACGGCCAATTCGCCAGCGCCACAAGGGGGATCGCTTCCGTGTCTGCCGCACGTCGATCACTGTTCACCGCCACTGCCGCCGCTGCGCTCCTCGGCGCGCTGTGGTTCGTTCCCACAGCGACGGCGAACCCCGAGCGCATCACCCATGCCGACCAGCAGCGCACCACCACGGTGGTCACCGAGCAGTCGGACCGTCAACTCCGCCTGGCCGATACGGGACAGGTGGACACGACGCCGTATGTGATCGGTGGTTCGGCCTTCCTCGCCCTGGGGGTCGGCTTCGTGACGTTCTCGGTGCGCAGGGGCAGGGCGTTCGAGGTGTAGGAGCAACTGGCCCGGGCGGCACGTCACTTACCGGCCGGTGCCGGGTTCCAGGCCCCTGATCCTGCGCCGTTCGCCCTCGCCCGCAGCCGGTGGCGGGGAGTCCGCGAGGCGGACCACCGGGTCGTCGAGGCCGCCGTCGCGGCCGGCCACCACGGGCTTCGCCGCGCGCAGCGCCTTCGCCTTGTACTGTGCGGCGTCCGCGAGGCGGAAGAGGCGTCGCGCGTTGGCCACCTCGCCGATCGGGTCCCCGGTCGACGCGATGCCGCAGGCGACACCGTCACCGTGATCCAACTCGGCGGCCCGGGAGCAGATCTCGTCGCCCACCCGGACCACCTCGTCGGCCGAGGGCCCCACGGCCACGAGCGAGAACTCGTCGCCGCCGAGCCGCGCCGCGAGCGCTCCCGGCAGCATCGCGCCGCACAGCGAGAGCACCGTGCCGAACCGTTCGAGGAGCCGGTCGCCCGCCGCATGCCCGAAGGTGTCGTTGACCCGCTTCAGGCCGTTGAGGTCGCAGACGACGAGGCTGACCACGGAGCCGTCGGCCCGGTGCCGTTCCACGGCCTCGTCGAGGCGTATGTCGACCGCGCGCCGGTTGGCGAGGCCGGTCAGGGCGTCGGTGAAGGCGAGCCGGCGCGCCTCCTCCAGGCGTTCGGTCTGCGCGAGGCCGGCGGCGACGACCGCCGCGAGGACCGTGGCGAAGTCCGCGTCGGAGCGGTCGAACACCTCAGCCCCGGTCGGCCGCGCCACATACAGCTCACCCCACGCCCGCCCGTGCAGCACGATCGGCGCGACGACGCAGCAGCCGCGGCCCCTGCGGCGCAGCGCGGCGACCCGTTGGTGGCAGTAGCCGGCCCGGTCCACGGGGCCATCGGCCGTCTCGACCCAGGCGTCCGGCTCGCCGCCCTTGGCCCACCGTTCGTGCAGGAACTCGGTGATCTCGGGGAACTGGTGCACCGGGTAGCCCTCGCCCTCGGGGAACTCCTCCTCGCCCTCGGCCAGCTCCCCCACGTTGACGAGCACCCGCAGCCGTCCGCGCTCGCGCTCCCACATGGACAGTGCGGCGAAGCTCCCGGACAGCGCGCGGCAGGCGCCGCGCGCGGCCGCGCGCCAGGAGTCGCGCGGGCTGCGCGCAGCGGCCATGCCTTGCGCGAGCGTCACCACGGCGCGTAGCCGAACGTCCTCACCCATCACTCCAGAGTAAGGAGTTTTCCGGCATTTCGGTGAATTCGGTACGTCGATCCGAGGGTTCGGGCCGAATAACGGCTACGCAACGTAATCGGACGGGTCGGCGTCGCGACCGCTCCCCGTCACTCGCCCGGCCACCGCGGGCTGCGCTTCTCGTTGAACGCCGCCACCCCCTCGGCCCGGTCCCCGGAGAACGCCACGGACCGCCAGGCCGCGTCCTCCACCTCCAGGCCCGCCCGCAGGTCGAGGCCGTGCCCGAGGCGCAGCGCCTTCTTCGAGGCGCGCAGGCCGACCGGCGAGTTGGCGGCGATCCGGGCGCCGAGCGCGAGCGCCTCCTCGCGGTCCGAGCCCGCCTCCACGACCTGGTCCACGAGCCCGAGCTCCCCGGCCTCCGCCGCCCGCACCCGGCGCGCCGTGAAGATCAGCTCGGCGGCCCGCGCGGCCCCGACGCGGCGCGGCAGCAGCTGCGTACCGCCGCCGCCGGGGATCACGCCGACGGACACCTCGGGCAGCCCCATGACGGCCGTCCCGTCGGCCACGATCAGATCGCAGGCGAGCGCCAGCTCGAAGCCGCCGCCGAGCGCGAAGCCGTGCACGGCCGCGATCGTCGGCATCGGCAGCTCCAGGACGCCCGTGTACGCGGCGCGGGTGACGGGCCGCTGGCGCAGCAGATCCGCGTCGGAGAAGGAGTTGCGCTCCTTGAGGTCGGCGCCGACGCAGAAGGCGCGCTCGGCGCTGGAGGTGAGGACGACGACCCGGACGTCCCGGTCGGCCGCCAGCGCCTCGCAGGCGCCGGTGATCGAGCGGGCCATGTCGCTCGACACGGCGTTCATGGCCTTCGGCCGGTCGAGCACCAGCTCGGCGACCGTCCCGACGGCCTCGTCCCCGTGCCGCCGCACCGCCACGAACTCCCCGAACCGCCGCTCGTCACCCATGACACGCCCCTTCGGTTAACGCCAGTTAACCGAAGGTTGTCAGGTGCGCCTGGTCAGCGTCCAGGGCTCCACGACTCCGAGGCCGCGCACGGGCCGCTGCCACATGGGCTGCAACGCGAACCGGTAGGTGGGCGGCTCCTCGCCGTCCTCCTTCGCCTTCTGCGCCTCGGCCGCGGCCTCCGCCTCGGAGGTGGGCGTCTCCCCGATCCTGATCAGTTCCTGGGCGAAGGCGCCGTCCACCAGCACGTTGTCCCGTGGCGCTATCGACGTGAGGCGGCTCGCGAGGTTCACGGTCGAGCCGAAGACATCGCCCATCCGCGTGGTGACCGTGCCGAACGCGATGCCGACGCGCAGCTCCGGCATCGTCTCGTCGTTGCTCATCGTCTCGATCAGGCGCAGCGCGATCTCGCTCGCGATGCCCGCGTCGTCGGCCGCGTACAGGACCTCGTCGCCGAGGGTCTTGACGAGTCGGCCGCCGTGCGCCGCGACGAGGTCCGCGGCGGTGGTCTCGAAGGCCTCGACGAGCTCGCCGAGTTCCTCCTCCTCCATGCGCCGGGTGAGCCGCGTGAACCCGACGAGGTCCGCGAAGCCGACGGCGAGCCGCCGGTCGACCATCTCCTCGTCGTCACCGGCCTGCACGACGCGGCCGGTCGCCGCGGCGAGCTGGCGCCGCCACACGTAGACGAGGAACTCCTCCAGCTCCGGCAGGAGCAGCTCCATCAGCGGGTACGTGACCTCGGTGCGGGTCATGCCGGGTTCCGGCGGCTCGGTGAGGCCCTCCAGGAACGAGTCGATCTGCCACTCGGCGAGCCGCGCGGTGGTCTGTCCGGTGGACCGGGCGACCTGTACGGCCATGGCCTCGCTGAGCAGTCCCGCCTCCACGAGGCCCGCGAGGCGCCGCAGCGCCAGCACGTCCGCCTCGGTCAGCGCCTTGGCCTGGCCGATGTCGGCGAAGCCCATGGCCCGCCAGAACCGGGAGGCCAGTTCCATGGAGACGCCCGCGCTGCGCGCCGCCTGGAACGGGGTGTATCTGCGCTCAGCCCCGAGGATGAGCCCTTCGAGCCGCAGAGCGAGGGGATCCTCTGTCTCTGCCTCTCCTGGTTCCGCTCCTTCCGGCTTCTCGGGGTCGGTGGGGGAGCCCGTGCCGGAGCCCGAGTCGTCGACGGTCACGCCTGCTGCCCTTCCGATCTGCCGCGGTCAGGTATCGACCGGGCTCAACTCTACGGCAGCCTCTGTGCCCCACGTCACTCCGTTCGCTTCCGGGTGGTGTCGGCCGGGAGGCGCCGGGTGGTACACCTCTACGCAGGTCGCAGGTGGACGATATCGCCCGCGCCGACCGCCTCCCGGCCCCCGGCCTCCGTAGCGATCACCAGGCGGCCGTCGCCATCCACCGCGACCGCCTCGCCGATCAGCTCCCGGTCACCCGGCAGGATCGCCCGGACCCGGCGGCCGAGCGTGGCGCAGCCCGCCGCGTACGCCTCCTGCAAGCGGGAAAGCGCGGGGTCGCCCTCGGCCGCGCACCACTCGACGTACCACCGCTCCAGCGAACGCAGCACGGCCCGCAGCACCGGCTCCCGGTCGAAGACCTTCGCCCCGGCGAGCGTGAGCGAACCCGCCGTCGGGACGGGCAACTCGTCGGCGCGCAGCGAGACGTTCAGGCCGACGCCGATCACGACGCCGTCCGCCCCGGCCCGCTCCAGGAGGATGCCGCCGGCCTTGCGCTCCTCGCCTTCGACCGTGAGGAGCACGTCGTTCGGCCACTTCAGGGCGGTGTCGACGCCGGCCGCGGAGGAGAGTGCGCTGGCCACCGCGACCCCGGTGAGCAGCGGCAGCCAGCCCCAGCGCGCCACCGGCACCTCGTGCTCGCCCGGCTTGAGCAGCACGGAGAAGAACAGGCCCGAGCGCGGCGGCGCCGACCAGCTGCGGTCGAGCCGCCCGCGGGCCGCGCTCTGCTCCTCGGCGACGAGCACGGTGCCCTCGGCCACGGGCCCCGCCGAGGCCCGCTGCACCAGATCCGTGTTGGTGGACCCCGTGCGGGGCACCACCTCCAGGGACGACCACAGTCCCCCTTCCCGTACCAGGGACCGGCGCAGGCCGGCCTCGGCCAGGGGCGGCCGCTCCAGGTCGGACCAGGGGTTGGCGGGTACGTCTGAACCATCTCGCGGCGTCATGCAACCCAGCCTAGGTGTGGCAAAGACCGCACTGCTGAACGGTATTCAGGCCACTACGCTACGAATCAGTAGCCCCACTCCCCTTTTTTTAACCTTCCCCGAACCGTCCCCCGTGAGCAGCGTCGAAGCAGGCAGGGAGCCGCATCCCGATGTCCGAGTTGGAACAGCCGACAGCGCAGACCGACATCCACACGACCGCAGGCAAGATCGAGGATCTGCGGCGCCGGATCGATGAGGCGACCCATGCGGGTTCCGCCCGCGCGGTCGAAAAGCAGCACGCCAAGGGCAAGTTGACCGCCCGCGAGCGGATCGAGCTGCTGCTCGACGAGGACTCCTTCGTGGAGCTGGACGAGTTCGCCCGGCACCGCTCCACGGACTTCGGCCTCGATGCCAACAAGCCGTACGGCGACGGTGTCGTGACCGGTTACGGCACCGTGGACGGCCGTCCCGTCGCCGTGTTCTCGCAGGACTTCACGGTCTTCGGCGGGGCCCTCGGCGAGGTCTACGGGCAGAAGATCATGAAGGTGATGGACTTCGCGCTGAAGACCGGCTGCCCGGTCATCGGCATCAACGACTCCGGCGGCGCCCGCATCCAGGAGGGCGTCATGGCCCTCGGCATGTACGGCGAGATCTTCCGCCGCAACACGCACGCCTCGGGTGTCATCCCGCAGATCTCGCTCGTGGTCGGGCCGTGCGCGGGCGGCGCCGTCTACTCGCCCGCGATCACCGACTTCACGGTCATGGTCGACCAGACCTCGCACATGTTCATCACCGGCCCCGACGTCATCAAGACGGTCACCGGTGAGGACGTCGGCTTCGAGGAGCTGGGCGGCGCCCGCGCCCACAACTCGCGCTCGGGTGTCGCTCATCACATGGCGGGCGACGAGAAGGACGCGATCGAGTACGTCAAGTCGCTGCTGTCCTACCTGCCGTCGAACAATCTGAGCGAGCCGCCCTCCTTCCCCGAGGAGGCCGACCTCGCGCTCACCGACGAGGACCGCGAGCTCGACACCCTCATCCCGGACAGCGCGAACCAGCCGTACGACATGCGCACGGCGATCGAACACGTCGTGGACGACGCGGACTTCTTCGAGACCCAGTCGCTGTTCGCGCCGAACATCATCACCGGCTTCGGGCGCGTCGAGGGCAGCCCGGTCGGCATCGTCGCCAACCAGCCGATGCAGTTCGCCGGCTGCCTCGACATCCACGCCTCCGAGAAGGCCGCGCGGTTCGTCCGCACGTGTGACGCCTTCAACGTGCCGGTGCTGACCTTCGTCGACGTCCCCGGCTTCCTGCCGGGCGTCGAGCAGGAGCACGAGGGCATCATCCGGCGCGGCGCCAAGCTGATCTTCGCGTACGCCGAGGCCACCGTGCCGCTCATCACGATCATCACGCGCAAGGCCTTCGGCGGTGCCTACGACGTCATGGGCTCCAAGCACCTGGGCGCCGACCTCAACCTGGCCTGGCCCACCGCGCAGATCGCCGTCATGGGCGCGCAGGGCGCGGTCAACATCCTGCACCGCAAGACGATCGCCGCGGCCGAGGCCGCGGGGAACGTCGAGGAGACCCGCGCCCGCCTCATCCAGGACTACGAGGACACCCTCCTCAACCCCTACACGGCGGCCGAGCGCGGCTACATCGACGCGGTGGTCATGCCCTCCGACACCCGCGCCCACGTCGTCCGCGGCCTGCGTCAGCTGCGTACGAAGCGGGAATCACTGCCCCCGAAGAAGCACGGCAACATCCCGCTGTAAGGAGCGCCGCTGTGATGATCAAGGTCGTACGGGGCAATCCGACCCCCGAGGAGCTGGCCGCCGCACTGGCGGTGGTCCAGGCGCGCGCCGCGGCGGTCCCGGACGCCCCGGCCGCGGCGGCGGACCGGGACGCGTGGTCCGACCCGTCCCGCATCGCCCGGCACCGGCTGCCGGCTCCGGGGGCGTCGAGCTGGTCCCGCACCTACTGGCCCGCGTGACCATGTACGGGCCCGCGTGAATTAGTCCCTTCGTAGCGGGGCGCCG
>NZ_JAOZYC010000129.1:0-90776 GCF_035798155.1 Streptomyces endophyticus
GCTGCTCCTGATCCTCGGTGCCGTCCTCAACGACTCGTTCCTCACCGAGCAGAACATCATCTCCATCCTCGGTTCCTCCGCCGCCCTCGCGATGGTGGTGCTCGCCGAGTCCCTCGTGCTGATCAGCGGGAAGTTCGACCTGTCCCTGGAGTCGGTCGTCGGCATCGCGCCCGCCTTCGGCGCCCTGCTCGTCCTGCCCGTCGCGCAGTCCGGGTTCGGGACCGAATTCCCCGTCGCCGTCTCGCTGTTGGCGGTGCTCGTGGCCGGTGCCTGCATCGGCGCCTTCAACGGTGTGCTCGTCGTCAAGCTGAAGCTCAACGCGTTCATCGTGACGCTCGCGATGCTGATCGTGCTGCGCGGACTGCTCGTCGGGGCGACCAAGGGCAAGACGCTGTTCGGGATGCCCGACGCGTTCTTCGCGCTCGCCACCTCCACGTTCCTACGGGTCCCGATGTCGGTGTGGTTCGCCGCGATCGCGTTCGGTGTCGCGGGGCTCGTCCTCAAGTACCACCGCGTGGGCCGCGCCCTGTACGCGATCGGCGGCAACGCCGAGGCCGCGCGCGCCGCCGGTATCCGCGTCGAGCGGGTCATGCTCGGTGTCTTCGTGGTCGCGGGTGTCCTCGCCTCCGTCGGAGGCATCATGCAGACCGGATACGTGGGTGCCATCAGCGCCAACCAGGGCAACAACATGATCTTCACGGTGTTCGCCGCCGCGGTCATCGGAGGCATCAGCCTCGACGGCGGCAAGGGCACCATGTTCGGAGCCCTGACCGGCGTGCTCCTGCTCGGTGTCGTACAGAACATGCTGACCCTCGCCCAGGTGCCGTCCTTCTGGATCCAGGCCATCTACGGCGGAATCATCCTGCTCGCCCTCATGGTCGCCCGTGTCACCACCGGCCGCGCCCAGGACTGACCCCCGCCCCTGCCCGACCGCCCGAAAGGCACCCCGTTGTCCTCGACACCGCCCCGCGTCACCGCCGTCGACACGTACGACATCCGGTTCCCGACCTCCCGGGAGCTGGACGGCTCCGACGCCATGAACCCCGACCCCGACTACTCCGCCGCGTACGTCGTGTTGCGCACCGACGATCCCGACGGACACCAGGGGCATGGATTCACCTTCACCATCGGGCGCGGCAACGACGTCCAGGTCGCCGCGATCCGTGCGCTGAGCCACCATGTCGTCGGCCGCCCGCTCGACGCGCTGTGCGCCGACCCCGGCAGCCTCAACCGCGACCTGATCGGCGACAGCCAACTGCGGTGGCTCGGGCCCGAGAAGGGCGTGATGCACATGGCGATCGGCGCCGTCGTCAACGCGGCCTGGGACCTCGCCGCCAAGCGCGCCGCCAAACCGTTGTGGCGGCTGCTCGCCGAGGCGGACCCCGAGTGGCTGGTGTCCCAGGTCGACTTCCGCTACATCGCCGACGCCCTCACCCCCGAAGAGGCACTGGACCTGCTGAAGGCGGGGCGGCAGGGTGCCACCGACCGCACCGCGCGCCTCGTCGAGCGCGGCTACCCCGGCTACACCACCTCGCCCGGCTGGCTCGGCTACAGCGACGAGAAGCTCACCCGCCTCGCCCGGCAGGCCGTCGCCGACGGCTTCACCCAGATCAAGCTGAAGGTCGGCGCCGACCTCGACGACGACATCCGCCGCTGCCGCACCGCCCGCGCGGTCGTCGGCCCCGACATCCGCATGGCCATCGACGCCAACCAGCGCTGGAACGTCGGCGACGCCGTCCAATGGACCAACGCCCTCGCCGAGTTCGAGCCCTACTGGGTGGAGGAGCCCACCAGCCCGGACGACATCCTCGGGCACGCGTTGATCCGTCGGGGCGTCGCCCCGGTCAAGGTCGCCACGGGCGAACACGTGCAGAACCGGGTCGTGTTCAAGCAGCTCCTCCAGGCCGGTGCCATCGACATCCTCCAGATCGACGCCGCGCGCGTCGGCGGGGTCAACGAGAACCTGGCGATCCTGCTGCTCGCCGCGAAGTTCGGCGTCCCCGTGTGCCCGCACGCGGGCGGCGTGGGCCTGTGCGAACTCGTCCAGCACCTGTCGATGTTCGACTTCGTCGCGCTGTCGGGCACCACCGAGGACCGTGTCATCGAGTACGTCGACCATCTGCACGAGCACTTCGTCGACCCGGTCGTGGTCCGCCAGGGCCACTACGCCGCCCCGACGGCCCCCGGCTTCTCCGCCACCATGCACGCCTCGTCCATCGCCGAATTCACCTACCCGGACGGCGAGTTCTGGGTGAAGGACCTCGCCACGACAGCACCCGAATCCACGCAAGCACCCGAATCCACCGAACAGAACGGAGCCGCCGCATGAGCGATGTCAGCGTCCACAGTGTTCAGGACTTCGCGGGCCTGAGGGCCCTCGTCACCGGCGGCGCCTCCGGCATCGGCCGGGCCACCGCGGAGCTGCTCGCCGCGCGCGGCGCCGACGTCGCCGTGCTCGACCGTGACATCACCGACGTGGAGAAGCCGCTGCGCGGGTACGCCGCCGATGTCACGGACGACGACGCCGTGCGGGCCGCCGTGGCCGCGGCGACCGGCGACCTCGGCGGCCTCGACGTACTCGTCAACAACGCGGGCATCGGCGCCCAGGGCACCGTCGCCGACAACGACGACGCCGAATGGCACCGGGTCCTCGACGTCAATGTCATCGGGATGGTGCGGGTCGCGCGCGCCGCGCTCCCGGCGCTGAGGGACTCCGAGCACGCGGCGATCGTCAACACCTGCTCCATCGCCGCGACGGCGGGGCTCCCGCAGCGGGCCCTGTACGCGGCGTCCAAGGGCGCGGTCCTCTCCCTCACGCTCGCCATGGCCGCGGACCACATACGTGAGGGCATCCGCGTCAACTGCGTCAACCCCGGCACCGCCGACACCCCCTGGGTCGGCCGGCTCCTCGACAAGGCGGCGGACCCGGCCGCCGAACGCGCCGCCCTCGAAGCCCGCCAGCCCACCGGGCGCCTGGTCTCCGCCGCCGAAGTGGCGGGCGCCATCGCCCACTTGGCGAGTCCCCTGTCCGGCGCGACGACCGGCACGTCCGTCGCCGTGGACGGCGGCATGCAGGGGCTGCGCCTTCGCCCCGTGGAACAGTGATCGGCATGCGCACCAGCACACTCGGCCGCGGCGACGTCCCGGTCACCCCACTCGGCTTCGGCGGCGCGGGCATCGGCAACCTCTACACACCGGTCCGCGACGACGAGGCGTACCTCGCCCTGGACGCGGCCTGGGACGCGGGCCTGCGCTACTTCGACACCGCGCCGCACTACGGCCTCGGCCTTTCCGAACGCCGGATCGGCGAGTACCTGCGCACCCGGCCCACGGGGTCGTACACCGTGTCCACCAAGGTCGGCCGGCTCCTCGTACCGGACGACGGAGGCGGCGACGACAGTGCCCACGGCTTTGCCGTGCCCGCCACCACGCGCCGCGTGTGGGACTTCAGCGCTGCCGGGGTGCGCCGGTCCATCGAGGAGAGCCTCGGCCGGCTCGGCGTCGACCGTATCGACGTCGCCTACCTCCACGACCCCGACGACCACGCGAAGGAGGCGTTCGGCGAGGCCTACCCCGAGCTGGAGCGGCTGCGCGGCGAAGGGCTCGTCGGCGCCATCGGCGCGGGCATGAACCAGTCCGCGATGCTCACCCGCTTCGTCCGCGACACCGATGTGGACGTGGTCCTGTGCGCGGGCCGCTACTCGCTGCTCGACCAGCGTGCCCTGAAGCAGCTGCTGCCCGCGGCCGCCGAACGTGGTGTCTCCGTCGTCATCGGAGGTGTCTTCAACTCCGGGCTGCTCGCCGACCCCAAGCAGGGCGGCACCTTCGACTACGCCCTGGCCTCGCCCGAGGTCCTCTCCCGCGCCCGGCGGCTGAAGGACCTCGCCGAGCGCCACGGCACCACCCTGCGCGCCGCCGCGCTCGCCTTCCCGTTCGGGCACCCGGGCGTCACCAGCGTGCTCGTCGGCACCCGCTCGGCGGCCGAAGTCACCGACACGGTCGAGCAGTTCACCGCGAAGGTGCCCGCCGGGTTCTGGCTGGAGGCCCGCGATCAGCACCTCCTCCCGGCCGAGGTGCCCGTCCCCACGGAACAGGAGCCGCACGCGTGAGAGTCGCCCTGCACACCAAGGTCCGCGCCGACCTGATCGACGAGTACGAGGCCGCCCACCGCGAGGTGCCCGACGAACTCGTCACCGCGATCCGTGCGGCGGGCGCGCGGCAGTGGACGATCTGGCGCAGCGGAACCGACCTGTTCCACGTCATCGAGTGCGAGGACTACGCCCGCATGCTCGCCGAACTCGACAAGCTCCCCGTGAACATCGGCTGGCAGGCCCGCATGGACGAGCTCCTCGACGTCGCCCACGACTACTCCGCCGAAGGCGCGGACGCCGGACTGCCCGTCGTGTGGGAGCTGCCGTGACACCGGGAATGGTCGACGCGCACCACCACGTCTGGGACCTCTCCGTACGCGACCAGGAGTGGATCACCGGCCCCGAACTCGCGCCGATACGCCGCACGTTCACCGTCGACGAGTTGGCTCCCGAGCTGCGCGCGGCCGGTGTCGACGCCACCGTGCTCGTGCAGACGGTGACCGTCGCCGAGGAGACACCCGATCTGCTGGCCGTGGCCGAGCGCAGTGAACTCGTCGCGGGGGTCGTCGGCTGGACCGATCTGACCCGGCCCGATGTCGGCGGCACCCTGGAGGGGCTGCGGGAGCTGCCGGGCGGGCGGCACCTGGTGGGCATCCGGCACCAGGTGCAGGGCGAGCCCGACCCCGAATGGCTGCTGCGTCCCGACGTGCGGCGCGGGCTCGCCGCCGTCGCGGACGCCGGGCTCGTCTACGACCTGGTGGTCCTGCCGAGCCAGCTGCCGGCCTGCGTCAAGGCCGCCGCTGAACACCCGGAACTCACCTTTGTGCTCGACCACTTGGGCAAGCCGCCGATCGCGGCGGGGGAGCTCACCCCCTGGCGGGACGACATTCGCGCGCTCGCCGCACTGCCCAACACCGTCTGCAAGCTCTCTGGAATGGTCACCGAGGCCGACTGGTCGGGCTGGACCGTCGACCAGCTGCGGCCGTACGCCGACACGGTCATCGACGCCTTCGGCCCCGCCCGTGTGATGTTCGGCTCCGACTGGCCGGTGTGCACGCTCGCGGCCACGTATCGACAAGTCATCGACACCGCGCGGGAGTTGGTCGGCGGCCCGGACCCGCACATCTTCGGGGAGACCGCCCGCCGCGTCTACCTCAGCCGGGTCGGCGGCAGGAACTCCCGCACGTAGGTCCGTTCCCACCACGCCCCCGTCTCCCGCAGCTCTCGCCACGTCGTGAAGCGGTAGCGGTACACGCGCGCCCGGATGTGCACGGGCGGCGCGTCGGCGGGGAAGGGGGAGTGGCGCAGCAGCCGCAGGGTGTCCCGGTCGCCCTCCAGGAGCCGCTCGACCAGGCCCTCGAACCAGGGCCTGGCGTAGGCGGGCGACAGCGCGGCGAACCACATCATCCAGTCGAGCCGCAGATGGTACGGCGCGAACTGGCGCGGCAGGCGGCGAGGATCACCCGGCTTTCCCTTGAACTCGTAGGCCAGCCAGCCCGATTCGGGGCGTGGCACCTCCTCCGCGGTGCCCTCGACCACGATCTCCTGCCGGACCCGCCCGACCGAGCCGAACGCCCCGTACGTGTTGACCAGGTGGAGGGAGTCGTAGGAACGGTTCATGGACTGGCGGCGGGAGAGCAGATTGCGCACCGGTCGGTAGCTGAGCGCCGCCACCACGGCCGTGAGGGCGATGACCACGATCTCGTACCAGAGCGGCGCCTCGGGGAGCGCGGGCGGTGTGTGCAGGGCCGACAGGTCGAGGGCGGAGGCGGCCAGGACGATCGCGAGCCAGTTCAGCCATGCGAAGTTGCCCGAGGCGATCAGCCACAGCTGGGTGACGATCATCAGGGCCGCCGCCCAGGTGGCGAGGGGCTGCGGGGTGAAGAGGAGGAAGGGGACCGCCAGCTGGGTGACGTGGTTGGCCGCGACCTCCACCCGGTGCAGCGGGCGCGGCAGGTGGTGGAAGAACCAGCTCAGCGGGTTCGGCATCGGCTGCGTCTCGTGGTGGAAGTCGAGGCAGGTCAGCTTCCGCCAGCACGCGTCGCCCCGCATCTTGATGAGACCGGCCCCGAATTCCAGCCGGAACAGCACCCAGCGCAGCAGGAACAGCACCAGGACCGGCGGCGCCACCTCGTCGTTCCCGAGGAACACCGCCAGGAAGCCGACCTCCAGGAGCAGCGACTCCCAGCCGAAGCCGTACCAGGTCTGGCCGACGTTCACGATCGACAGATACAGCGCCCACGGCACCAGCCACAGCAGCATCGCCGCCCACAGCGGCACCAGCCCGTCCACCCCGGCGAGCAGCCCCGCCGCCACCGCCGCCCCGCCCCACGCGCACCCGGCGAAGAACCGGTCCGAGTAGTGCAGCCGGAACAGCGAGGGCGCGGCCCGCCACGGCACGCGGGCCACGAACCGGGGGATCGGCGTCATCCCGCGCTCCCCGAGCAGCGCCGTGAACTGGAGCGCCGCCGCCACGAACGCCACGAGGTAGAGCGCCGCGAGGCCCCGCTGGAACACCAGGCGGGCGAGCCAGTAGTCCGAAGCGCCGAACCAGTCCATGCCTCCAGTGTGTGCCCCGTTTCCCGGCAAGGTCACGACGTGCGGGCGAAGGGGGCTCGGCCTAGCGTGGGGCCCATGGGCGCGGGTAGCGGGGGCGGCGAGGAGCCCGGGAACGCCCCGGACGGGGAGGGCCCGGAGGAGTCCTCACGGGGATTTCTGGAGGCGTACGGCCGGGCCCTGCGCATGGGCAGCTTCGACTGGGACCTCGACACCGGCCTCATGGCCATGGACGCCCAGGCCCACGAGGTCTTCGACCTGCTGCCCGAGGAGTACGACGACCACCCCGGCACGCTCGCCTCCCGGGTCCCGGCCAGCGACGGCGGCCGGCTCGACACCCTCGTGTCCCGGGCCCTCAAGAGCGGCGACGAGACCTACGGGACGTACTTCCGCATCCGCACCCGCACGGGCGAGATGCGCTGGACCCACACCCGCGGCTACATCCGCCGCGACGAGCACGGCCGGCCGCGCCGCATCGTCGGCATCGTGCGCGACGCCACCGACGAGCTGAACGACGCCACCGTGCAGGCCGAGCGCGATGTCCGCCAGGCACTCAGGCGCCGCGAGACCAGCGTCGTGCAGCAGACCACCGCCGCCCTCGCGCACGCCCGCACCGTCAAGGACGTCATCGACGTGCTGCGCGACACCCACGGCATCGACCACCTCGGCGCCACCAGCTTCGTCATGGGACTGGTCAAGGGCGGGCGCATCCACCTCGTCGCGGAGGGGCCGGAGGGGAGCTTCGTGCCGGGCACCGGCATCAGCCGCGTCGACGCCCCGTACCCGATGAGCGAGGTCGTGCGCACGCTGAAGCCGTGCTTCATCGAGTCCGCCCGGGAATTCGCCGAGTCGTTCCCCGAGCTGTGGCCGCACATCACCCATCTGGAGATCAAGTCCGCCGCCTACCTGCCGCTCATCGCGCAGGCCCGGCCCATCGGCGCGGTCGGCCTGCTCTACCACGACCGCGAGGGCTTCACCCAGTCCGAGCGCAACGTCCTCGTCGCGCTCGGCAGCAGCATCGCGCAGAGCCTCCAGCGCGCCATGTTCTACGAGATGGAGAAGGACCTCGCCCAGGGCCTGCAACAGGCCATGCTGCCGCGCACCATCCCCGACGTGGCGGGCGCCGACCTCGCCGTCCGCTACCGCGCGGCCTCCCTCGGCCGGGACATCGGCGGCGACTGGTACGACGTCATCCCGCTGCCCGGCGGCCGCGTCGGCGCGGTCATCGGCGACGTACAGGGACACGACACGCATGCCGCCGCCGTCATGGGCCAGCTGCGCATCGTGCTGCGCGCCTACGCCGCCGAGGGCCACACGCCCGCCACCGTCATGGCCCGCGCCTCCTCCTTCCTGCACGAACTCGACACCGACCGCTTCGCGACCTGCCTGTACGCGGAGGCCGACCTGTCGACCGGAGTCGTCCAGCTCGTACGGGCCGGGCACCTCGACCCGCTGCTCCGCCTGACCGGCGGGAACTGCCGCAGGCTGGCGGTGGAGGGCGGGCTCCCGCTCGGCCTGTCCGCCGAGTTCGGGCGGCTCGAATACCCGGTGACCACCGCCGAACTCGACCCCGGTGAGGCGCTGGTCATGTGCACCGACGGCCTCGTCGAACAGCCGGGCGCCGACCTCGACGACGGGCTCCAGACCCTCACCACGCTCATCGGCACAGGACCCGACGACCTCGACCAGCTCGCGGACCGGCTCGTCGCGTCGTGCGAGGAACGCGACGTCGAGGACGACGTGGCGCTGCTGCTCCTGCGCCGCCGCGGCGCGGGCGCGGTGCAGAGCGGCAGCCGGCTCACCGAACACGTGCCGCCGGGCGACCCGGAGGCGCTGACCGCGGCCCGCCACATGATCCGGCACGCCGTCCGCGCCTGGGGAGCGAAGGAGAACGCCGACGAGATCGAACTCGTCGCCGACGAGATGATCACCAACGCCCTCATGCACACCGAAGGCCCCGCCATCGTCACCCTGCGCGTCCTCACCGGCGCCGACCGAAGACTCAGGGTCGACGTGGAGGACACCTCCAGCGCCCTGCCGCGCCGCCGCGAGGCGGGCGAGGACGGCGTCTCGGGGCGCGGCCTGTTCCTCGTCGACCAGCTCGCCGACGTGTGGGGCGTGGAGGCGCGCGGCGTCGGCAAGTGCGTCTGGTGCGAATTCGTGGTGCCCACACGCGAGTGAGAGGCTGGAGGGCATGCCGGAGCTCCCCGAGGTCGAAGCGCTCAAGGACTTCCTCACCGAGCACCTGGTGGGACGCGACATCGTGCGCGTCCTGCCGGTCGCCGTGAGCGTCCTGAAGACGTACGACCCGCCGCTCACCGCCCTGGAGGGCCGCACGGTCACGGCCGTGGCGCGGCACGGCAAGTTCCTGGACGTGAGCACCGGGGACGGGCCCCACCTGGTCACGCACCTGGCCCGCGCGGGCTGGCTGCACTGGAAGGACCGGCTCCCCGACGGCCCGCCGAAACCCGGCAAGGGACCGCTCGCGCTGCGCGTCGCCCTGGAGACCGGCGAGGGCTTCGACCTCACCGAGGCCGGGACCACGAAGAAGCTCGCCGTGTACGTGGTCCACGACCCCGGCGACGTCCCCGGCATCGCCCGCCTCGGCCCCGACCCGCTCGCGGACGACTTCGACGAGGCGGCCTTCGCGCGCCTGCTGAAGGGGGAGCGGCGCCAGATCAAGGGCGCCCTGCGCGACCAGTCGCTCATCGCGGGCATCGGCAACGCCTACAGCGACGAGATCCTGCACGCCGCTCGCATGTCACCGTTCAAACCGACGTCCGGGCTGAGCGCCGAGGACGTGCACACCCTGTACGAGGCGACGCGTACGACGCTGACCGAAGCCGTCGAGCGTTCGCGCGGAGTCGCCGCCGGGAAGCTCAAGTCGGAGAAGAAGAGCGGGCTTCGCGTGCACGGACGGGCCGGGCAGGCGTGCCCGGTGTGCGGGGACACCGTCCGCGAGGTCAGCTTCAGCGACAGCGCGCTGCAGTACTGCCCGACCTGTCAGACGGGCGGCAAGCCGCTCGCGGACCGGCGGATGTCGCGGCTGCTGAAGTGAGCCCGCCGAAGCGCCCGATCACGCTGCGCGAGCCCGGGGTCAGCCCCATCGGACGGTGTGCAGGATGGTGTCGAGGCCGTCGTCGAGGGTGGTTTCCAGGCCCTTGCGGAAGGCCGTCTCGTACGCCGCGTCGCCGACGGCCTGTTGGACGCGGCGTTCGCATGCCTGGCGGACGGCGACGAGCCCCGGCGAGTCCATCTGAGTGCTGCCGACGATCTGCCAGGCATGCCCGCCGAAGCCGAGCAGCCAGGCCGCCTGCCCCGCGTCACCACCGGCCACGACCGCCGAGGCCAGTGCGTCCAGGACCACGGCGATTCCCGTCGTGTTGTGGAGCGCGTGGTGCCCCTCCAGCGCCGCCCGGGCGTGCCTCGTCGCCGACTCCGCGTCGCCCTGGGCGAGATCCAGCATCGCCTGGAGGTAGTCGGCGTAGGAACACACCCAGCGCTCGCCGTAGCGTCGGCAGTCCGCCCGCAGCGCGTCGGACACGGTCCGGGCCCGGTCGAACTCGCTCATGTGAAGGTGGGTGTACAAGCGGGACAGGCGGATTTGCAGCGGGGTGATTTCGTAGCGGGCCTCGCGGACACGCTGGTACGGGGCGCCGTCGAGGACCTCCGCCGCACGCGTCAGCTCTCCGCGCATCGCCAGGCCCATGCCCAGGACCGCGGCGGCGCCCGCGGCAGCACCGCTGTCCCGCTGCCCTGGCTGCGACGCCGCTGTCGTGCAGGCCGTACCCCAGTGGACCGCGGCGCGCAGGTCTCCCCGTGCGAACGCGATGGAGCTGCGGGCGAACAGTGCCCAGGTCCGGGCGGGGCTCGGCTCGGGATCCAGGTCGAGGACCACGTCCAGGTACCGCTCACCGTCCCGGCTGAAACCGCAGTGCCGCCAGAGAAACCCCAGGCACCCCGCCATTTCCAGGCAGGTGCCGTCTCCCCGAGTGATGAGGCAGAAGTCCATCGCGGCCCGCATGTTGGCGTGTTCGGCGCGGGCGCGCTCGCACCACAGGACCTGGTCAGGACCTGCCCACTCGTCGCAGCCCCGCCGAGCCAGACGTAGGTAGTGGTCCTGGTGCCGCCGACGCGTGCACTGCTCCTCGCCGAGCCCCTGCAGCCACTGTTCGCCGTACTCGCGAAGGGTGTCGAGCATCGCGTACCGCAGACCGCACGGAGTGTCCGTGCGCTGCACGATGGACTTGTCCACCAGCCCGGACAGCAGCCCCGGCACCTGCGAGTCGCCGATGGGCCCACCGGCGCAGACCCGTGCGGCCGCGTCCTGTTCGAAGCCGTCGGCGAACACCGACAGGCGGGCCCAGGCCAGTCGTTCCAGCGGGGTGCACAGCTCGTGGCTCCAGCCGATCGTGGTACGCAGCGCCTGGTGCCGTGCGTCCTCCCGGTCATGTCTGCCGTACGTGCCGTCGGCCTGCCGGGTGAGCAGCTCGAAGCGGGTGCGCAGGCGCCGGCAGAGCTCGTCCAGGGACATCTCGGTCAGTCGGGCGGCGGCCAGCTCGATGGCCAGAGGGATGCCCTCCAGGCGTACGCAGATCTCGGCGACCGCCGCGCCGTCCTCCTCCGCGAGGGCCACCGGGGGAAGAGCTTCGGCGGCCCGCTGCGCGAACAGCACCGCCGCGTCGGCGAAAGCGGGGTCCCGGCGTGCGGCGACGGTGACCGGCAGCGGTGCGACGGGCACCGCCCGCTCGGCCGGGGCCTGCAGGCGGGTGCGGCTGGTGGCGAGGACGTGCACCCCGGGGGCCGCGGCCCGCACGGTCCGGGCGATCTCCGCGCAGCCGGCGGTGAGGTGTTCGCAGCAGTCCAGGATCAGCAGCAGTCGCTTGTCCGCCAGCCAGTCGGTCACCACCTCGACCGCGGGCCGGGTGGACTGGTCGGACAACCGGAGCGCCTCATAGACGGCGAGCGCGATCGACGCGGCTCCCTTGAGGGGGGAGAGCTCGACCAGCCACACCCCGTCGGGGAAGTGGGCCCGCACTCCGGCCCCGACCCGTTTGGCCAGCCGGGTCTTCCCCACCCCGCCCACCCCGGTCAATGTCACCAGCCGGTCACCCGTCACCAGGTCCGTCAGCGCGCTCAACTCGCTCTCACGCCCGACGAAACCGGTCGTTTCGGGCGGCAGATTTCCCGCCGTCCACTCCTGCCGGGAGCTTCCCACGGCGCTCGCCTCCCCTACCCGGCCGACCACCGTCCACCGCCTGGCCCGAGTCTGCCCCGCCTGCGGCACCGCGAGCTCCAGATGCCATGAGCTGTCCGGTCCGCCCTACAAGGTGCTCACACGACCACACTGCCGCGACATTCCCGGCCATCGCCCGCCCCGACCCGGTCATCGCGGACAGCCGCAATGTCGCAATGTGCGGAAGGCCCTACGAAGCGCGCATCGGGAGCGTCAGCAGCGGTATTCCGTCCGCCGCCCGCACCTCGAACCGCGCGAGGTCCGCGGGCCGCGCCGCGACCCCGCCGTCCAGCGCCACCGGGTCGCCGCGCACCGTCCACGTCGCCACCGTCTGCTCCGAGCCGTCCCGGCCCACCGCGACCAGCTCGCACACCCGCGGACCGCCCGAGTCCCGTACGTCCAGGCCCACTTGTGTGCCCCAGTCCTGGTCGTCCGCCGTCACGGTCGCCGCCACACCGGTCCCCGCGTCGTGGCCGCGCAGCGTCGCCGTGTGCCCGGAACCCGTACCGACCCCGGTGAGCATCGCGACTCCCTGCCCGGCCGCCGCGAGCACGAGCAGGGCCGCGACGGTCGCACCCCACAGGCGGCGCCGCGTCCTGCGGTGCAGCGCGCCGAGCCGGTCCACGGCCCGGTCGAGGAACGTCGGGGCCGGGCGCGCGAGCACCTCCACGCAGGGCGGCGTCACCCGCGCGTACAACGCCAACGCGCCTGTCGTGGGCGCCAGTTCGCCGACCAGGGACGCGCACGTGGCGCACTCGGGCAGGTGGTCCTCGAAGCGGAAGCGTTCCGCGGGGTCGAGAACCCCCAGCGCGTAGGCGCCTACGTCGCGATGCCGTTCCAGGGACCACATGATGCCTTCCTCCGTCTGTCGTCCACCGGTACGCAGGAGGCGGCTGATTCATTCAAGCGACCGCGCGATTACACTCCGCCGCATGTTGCGCGTACTGGCCGTCGACGACGAGGAACCCGCCCTCGCCGAACTCCTGTACCTCCTGCGGGCCGACCCCCGCGTGCGCAGCGCCGAGGGCGCCACCGACGCCAACGAGGCGCTGCGCCGCATCGGCCGGGCCCTGGAAGGCGGGGACGGCGCGATCGACGTGCTGTTCCTCGACATCCAGATGGCGGGCCTCACCGGCC
Source organism: Streptomyces endophyticus (assembly GCF_035798155.1). Lineage (NCBI taxonomy): Bacteria > Bacillati > Actinomycetota > Actinomycetes > Kitasatosporales > Streptomycetaceae > Streptomyces > Streptomyces endophyticus. The sequence continues at coordinate 13,021 of NZ_JAOZYC010000129.1, forward strand.
TCGATGTGGCGCGGCTCCTCGCAGGTTTCGCCCGCCCCCCACTCGTCGTCTTCGTCACCGCCCACGAGGACTTCGCGGTCAAGGCCTTCGACCTGAAGGCCGTCGACTACGTCCTCAAGCCGGTACGCCGCGAGCGCCTCGCCGAGGCCGTGAGCCGGGTCACCGAACGCGTCGCGAGCAGCACGCCGCCGGCCACCGTCGCCGACCGCATCCCCGTCGAACTCGGCGGCATCACCCGGCTCGTGGCCATCGCCGACATCACCTACGCCGAGGCGCAGGGCGACTACGCGCGGCTGCACACGCAGGACGGCATCAGCCACCTGGTGCGGATACCGCTCAGCACCCTGGAGGAACGCTGGCAGGAACTCGGCTTCGTCCGCGTCCACCGCAGCCACCTCGTCGCCCTCCACCGCATCGACGAACTCCGCCTCGACGGAGGCGGAATGACGGTCCGCGTCGGCACGGCAGAAATCCCGGTAAGCCGCAGACACGCAAGCCGCGTCCGCGAACTCCTGATGCGCAGACCGTGAGCCCATTAAGCCCCTGCGGCGATTGAGCAGCGGGGTCCGGGGCAGAGCCCCGCGACCGCAACACACCCCTACCGCAAACAACCCCCACCTGCTTAAACTCCGCCACGTGTCCGATCACCCGCAACGCGAAACCGTGACCGGCGAACCCCGCCAGCTCCCCGGCCCGGCAGGCCCCCGCACGCAGTGGGAGATCGACGAACAGACCACCCTCGGCGCCGCCTACGTCCGCTCCCTCATGCGCAGCCAACTCCGCGCCGGAATCACCGCGTTCATGCTCCTCGCCGTCCCCGTCGCCGTCCTGCCGCTGTTCTTCGGCGCGCTGCGCAACGCCGCCGTGCAATGGCTCGTCCTCGGCTTCGGCTGCTACCCGTTCCTCGTGCTCATCGCCTGGTGGTACGTCCGCCGCGCCGAGCGCAACGAGCGCGACTTCGCCGACCTCGTGCGTGGCCGCCCCGCCGACCACGGAACGCCGTGAACGAGGCGTACGCGATCCCGGCGGTGGCCGTCGTCGTCCTCGCCACCGTCCTCATCGGCGGCTTCGGCCTGCGCGTGTCCCGCACGACGTCCGACTTCTACGTCGCGTCCCGCACGGTAGGACCCCGGCTCAACGCGGCGGCCATCAGCGGCGAGTACCTCTCGGCCGCCTCCTTCCTCGGCATCGCAGGGCTGCTCCTCATCCACGGCCCGGACATGCTCTGGTACTCGGTCGGCTACACGGCCGGCTATCTGGTCCTGCTCGTCTTCGTCGCGGCGCCGCTGCGCCGCTCGGGCGCGTACACGCTGCCCGACTTCGCCGAGGGGCGCCTCGAATCCCGCCAGGTGCGGCGCGTGGTCAGCCTGTTCGTGGTCGGGGCGGGCTGGCTGTACCTGGTGCCCCAGCTCCAGGGCGCGGGGCTCACGCTGCAGATCCTCACCGGGGCGCCCCGCTGGTTCGGGGCGACGCTCGTCGCCGCGGTCGTGGTGCTCGCGGTCGCGGCGGGCGGCATGCGCTCGATCACGTTCGTCCAGGCCTTCCAGTACTGGCTCAAGCTCACGGCCCTCCTGGTGCCCGCCTTCTTCCTCCTGCTTGCCTGGCACGGCAACGGCGCCCCGCCACCGGGGGCCGCGACCCTCGCCCCGCCGTCCGCCGGGGTCGGCGCGGGCCAGCCGCTCGCCACCAGCCGCGCCGACCACCCGCTCTACGCCACGTACGGCCTGATCGTGGCCACGTTCCTGGGCACCATGGGCCTGCCGCACGTCGTCGTCCGCTTCTACACGAGCCCCAACGGCCGCGCCGCCCGCCGCACCACCGTCGTGGTCCTCGCCCTGATCGGCCTCTTCTACCTGCTGCCGCCCGTCTACGGCTGGCTCGGCCGCCTGTACGCGCCCGAACTCACCGCCACCCAGGACGCCGACGCCACCGTGCTGCTGCTGCCGGGGCGCGTCTTCGACGGGGTGGCGGGCGACCTCCTCGGCGCGCTGGTGGCAGGCGGCGCGTTCGCGGCGTTCCTGTCCACCGCGTCGGGGCTGACGATGGCGGTCGCCGGGGTCGTCAGCCAGGACGTGCTGCAGGCGCGCGGCGTGCGGCACTTCCGGCTCGCCGTGCTGCTCGCGATCGCGATGCCGCTCGGCGGTGCGCTCCTGGTGGACGGGGTGCCGGTCGCGGACGCGGTCGGCATGGCGTTCGCGGTGTCGGCGTCCTCGTTCTGCCCGCTGCTCATCCTGGGCATCTGGTGGCGCCGCCTCACCCCGCCGGGGGCGCTCGCGGGCCTCGTCCTGGGCGGCGGATCGGCGCTCCTCGCGGTCACATTGACGGTGGCGGGCACGGTCACCGAGGGCTGGCTGCACACGCTGCTCGCGTGGCCGGCCGTGTGGTCGGTGCCGGTCGGCTTCCTGGCGATGATCCTGGTGTCCCTGGCCACGCGGGACGCGATCCCGCCGCACACGACGGCGACGATGACGCGGCTGCACCTCCCCGAGTCGCTGGGGGCGGGCGGGCTACGAGGCCGGGAGGTGGCCGGGCCGACCGGGCGCGCGGCCGCGGTGGCTCGCGGGGAGGACCCGCCCGCGGGCGCACCGGCCCCGGACGTGGAGCGGAGGCGGCAGATCGCGGACACGGGCGAGGGCGCGGCCCGCGACGGGTCGCCGGCGTCCCGTACCCGCGCCGAGCCCCCCACCGCCGGAGGCGCCTCGTGAGCGGTACCGTCACCGCGGCCCTCATCGCCCTGTGCCCCCTGCTGCTCGGCGCCGGGTTCCTGCTCGGGCGGCGCACCGCCCACCCCGATGGGCGCAGCGACGTCGGCACGCCCGTGGAGCGCGCCACGTTCGAGACCCTGCACACCGCCTCGCTCGCCGCCCCGGCGCTGCGCGCGGGCCTCACCGAGGACACCGCCCGCAAGTCCGCGCGCCGCCTGCGTACGCTGCTCGGCACCGACGCCCTCGCCGTCACCAACCGCTCCACGGTCCTCGCGTGGGACGGTGCCGCCGAACACGCCCACGCCGCCCACGTGATGGAGCGGGTCGAGCCGGTGCTCGCCGGAGGCCGCAGCGCCGCGTTCGGCTGCGGCTGCCCCAATGACGACTGTCCGCTGCGCTGGGCGGTGGCGGCGCCCGTGGTCGCGGACGGCCGGGTGCTCGGGGCCGTCGTCGCCTACGCGGCCCGCGAGTCGGCGGTGCTCGCCCGCGCCACCGACGAGGTCGCCCGCTGGGTCTCCGTCCAGCTCGAACTCGCCGAGCTCGACCGCTCCCGCACCCGGCTCATCGAGGCGGAGATCAAGGCGCTGCGCGCGCAGATCTCGCCGCACTTCATCTTCAACTCGCTCGCGGCCATCGCCTCGTTCGTCCGCACCGACCCCGAGCGCGCCCGCGAACTCCTCCTGGAATTCGCCGACTTCACCCGCTACTCGTTCCGCCGCCACGGCGACTTCACCACGCTGGCCGAGGAACTCCACTCCATCGACCAGTACCTGGCGCTTGTGCGCGCCCGCTTCGGCGACCGCCTCTCCGTCACCCTGCAGATCGCCCCGGAGGTCCTCCCGGTCACGCTGCCGTTCCTGTGCCTGCAACCGCTCGTCGAGAACGCCGTCAAGCACGGCCTGGAGGGCGCCGCCACCCGCAGCCGCATCTCGATCGGCGCCACCGACGCGGGCGCCGAGGCCGAGGTCGTCATCGAGGACGACGGCGTCGGCATGAACCCCGGCGAACTCCGGGCGATCCTGCGCGGCGAGGGCGGCCAGGGGCGCGGCATCGGCCTGTCGAACGTCGACGAACGCCTGCGCCAGGTCTTCGGCGACTCGTACGGCCTGGTGATCGAGACCGCGGAGGGCGCGGGCATGAAGATCACGATCCGCATCCCGAAGTACCGGGCGGGCGTGTACGCGCCCTAGGCGCCCTCGCGGACGCCTAGAACAGTGAGATGGCCAAGTGTCCGAGCGGTAACCCCAGTTGCCACGCCGGTGTCCACACCTGCGGCCCGTCCTCCTCGTCCGGCACGGGCACCGCGTCCAGGTCGGGGGCGAGCAGCTCGGTCTCCTCCAGCCATCTCCACGCCGCCTCGGCGAGCAGCAGGTCGGGCGAGGGCCGCCGCGCCCTCGCGTCCCGCTCCAGCCGCTCCGCGAAGCGGTCCCGTACCCACACCTGCCACGGCTGGTCGTACGCCGTCAGGGACAGCCAGTTCTCCAGCTGGGACACGACGCGGATCCCGGAGAGCTCGTCGCCCGCGTCGGACAGGAAGATCGTCAGCGCGAGCGCGTCACGCCCCGCCTTGAACTCGAAGGACGTGGGCGGCATCAGGTCGCCGGTCCGCAACAACTCGTCCGCGATGTACTCCGCGTACAACCACGCCATGGGGACGACGAGTCCGCCGCCCGGTCCACCCTCGGCGCCGGACATGCCGCCCGTGCCCTCATCGCTCCCGTACCGCATCGCCTTCCTGCCTTCCTCCGGTCCGCGTGCTGCTTTCGGCCCCCGGACCCACCCGTCTCAACTCACCGGGGAGGACAGCGGATTACTCAACCGAGGAAAGGGGGTGCGGAGCAAGGCGCTTTACCGATGCTTGACCCGGCCTTCGGTTTCAGCGCAGGTCGGATGCGTAACCCGGAAGGACACGCCGCAACGCCCGCAACGCGTAATACGCACGGGATTTGACCGTACCGGAGGGAATGCCGAGCGTTTGTGCGGCTTCCGCCACACTGGCGCCCTTGAAGTAGACCTCCAGCAGGACGGCACGGTGTTCGGGCGTGAGGGTCGCCACGGCATCCCGCACATCGAGCGCGGCCGCCGAACGCTCCGCGTGGTCCGCGCACACACGGGCGTTCTCCAGGACGGCATCGCCCACCTCGGCGGGCCGCGAGAGCCGGGCCCTGCGGGCGTCTATGGCGAGCCGCCGCCCGACCGTGAACAGCCAGGGCCGCACCGACTCGTAGCGCGGATCGAGGGCCTCGGGATGCTGCCAGGCGCGTACGTACGTCTCCTGGACCAGGTCCTCCGCGCGCTGGGCGTCACCGTCGCACAGGCGCAGCAGGAACGAGAACAGCGGACCGCCGTGCTCCCGCTGGACCTGGGCGAGGTCCTCCTCCGTCGTCGTGTGTGTCGTGAGCGCCGTCGTCATGGGCGTATGGCAACGCAGGCCGCCCCGCGCGCCCAGGGGACGCGCGGGGATCTGCGGCGGGCGGGGCGAAGCCCTCGACGAGCGGTGCGGTGAGCGGGACGGGCGGAGCCTCGGCGCCAGTGCCGAATCAGTCGGATGTGCGGGCCAATTCGGACTTCCTGTAGGAGTAGCCGAAGTAGATGACCAGACCGATCAGGAACCACACGGCGAACCGCACCCACGTCTGCCACTGCAGGAACGTGATCAGCCAGATCGAGAAGACGATCCCGATGGCGGGCACGAACGGCATGGCCGGCGTGCGGAAGGTGCGCGGCAGCTCCGGCTGGCGGTAGCGCAGCACGATCACCGCGACGCAGACCACGACGAACGCCAACAGGATGCCGATGTTGGTGAGTTCGGCCGCCTCGCCGATCGGCAGGAAACCGGCGATGGCGGCGGAGCAGACGCCGACGATCCACGTCACGCGGGTCGGCACGTGCCGCGTCGGGTGGGTCTTCGCGAACCACTTCGGCAGCAGGCCGTCGCGCGACATGGCGAACCACACGCGCGTGACGCCCAGCATGAACGTGAACATCACGGTGAGGATGCCGATGATCGCGCCCACCGCGATCACATCCGCGAGGCCGCTCAGGCCCACCGACTTGAACGCGGTCGAGAAGCCGCTCTCCGGGTCGATGTCCTTGTAGTTCTGCATGCCGGTCAGGACCAGGCAGGCGAGCACGTACAGGACCATCGAGATGATGAGCGAGTAGATGATCGCCTTCGGCATGTGACGCTGCGCGTCCTTCGACTCCTCGGCCGCCGTCGACATGGCGTCGTAGCCGAAGACCGCGAAGAAGACCGTGGCCGCGCCGGTGAACGCGCCACTGACGCCGAACGGGAAGAACGGCGTGTAGTTGTCCGAGTTGATGTGGAAGACACCGACGCCGATGACGAGCAGCACGACGAGGACCTTGAGGATGACCACGAAGGTCTCGAAGCGGGCCGCGTTCTTCATGCCCATGTTCAGCAGCCACGCGATGAGCAGACACAGCACGGCGGCGAACAGGTCGACCTTGTGGCCGCCGCCGGTGCCCGGCGCTCCCAGCATCCAGTTGGGCAGGTCGACGCCCATCTCGCCCACCAGGAAGCTGAAGTAGCCGGAGATGCCGATCGCGACGACCGCGACGATCGCCGTGTACTCCAGGAGCAGGTCCCAGCCGATGAACCAGCCGACGAGCTCACCGAGCACCGCGTAGCCGTACGTGTACGCGGACCCGGCCTTCGGGATCAGCCCGGCGAACTCCGCGTACGACAGGGCGGCCGCCGCGCTCGCGACGCCCGCGATGAGGAACGAGATGAGGACGGCGGGCCCCGCCGTGCCGTTGGCGACGGTGCCGGCGAGGGTGAAGATGCCCGCGCCGATGATGCCGCCGACACCGATCGCGGTGAGCTGCCACAGGCCGAGGGAGCGGGTGAGCTTCCCGCCGGACTCGGTGTCCTCGATCTGCTCGATGGGCTTGCGGCGCAGTACGCCCTGCCCTCTCGAGATCTTCGGGGGGACGGCCATGGGGACCTCACCTCTTCGCTGCTGCGACGACGGCTGACGGCCGATCATGATGCCCGTGTGGCAGCAGGTAAGGAAGACGGCAGCGCCGTAGCGGCACCCAGGGAAATGTTTACGGGACGACCGTGACCGGCCAGCGGCCCGCCTTCACCATGCGTACGGCGACGGAACCGACGATGCGGTGGCCCGCCTGCTCCGAGGCGCCGACCACCACCGCGTCCGCCTTCAGCTCGTCGGCGGCCGTGACCAGGCCGTTGAACGGGTCGCCGCGGAAGGTGTGGAACTCCCAGCGCACGTCGTATATGCCCTTGACCCGCTCCGTGGCCTCGCGGATGTAGGCGATGAGCCCCTCCGCGATCTCGTCGGTGGTCTCGGCGACGGGCACCCCGAGCGCGGCCCCGCCCGTCATCACGGGCTGCACATAGACCACGGCGAGCAGTGCCCGCTGTCGGCGGGCCAGGCCCCCTGCGTAGGCCGCCGCGCGGAACGAGGAATCGGAGCCGTCGACACCGACGACGATCACTTTCGGTCCGTCGGTGCCACGTTCGAACTGATGAGGCTGCTCTTCGGTCACGCGGCAGAGGTTAACCGAGAAGCCGCCGATCAGGTGCTTTCCCGCGTCCCATCCGGTGGTTCCGTGCGCGGCGACCGCGTGCTGTGTCACGCATTAATCATGACAAAGCATCAGGACACCACGGGACGGCGCGCGTTGCTGCGCGGCTTCACCGCCGCCGGCCTGGCCGCGCTCACCGGCTGCACGGGCGCCGACCGGCAGCGCGCCGCCCAGGGCCCGGCTGGCGGGGCCGCCCGACCGGTGCGCGAACCGTCCACGTACCGGCTGCGCCCGATGGCCGGAGCCGGCGGTCCGCGGCGCGCCGCCCCGAAGGTGCGCACCGCGCCCGTCCTGAGACTGGACACCGAGCCAGGCGACCGCGCCATGGCACTCACCTTCGACGACGGACCCGACCCCGCGTACACCCCCGAGATCCTGCGGATCCTGCGCGAGCACGACGTGCGCGCGACATTCCTCGTGTGCGGTGACAGGGCGCGGGAGAGCCCCGACCTGCTGCGCAGGATGGCCGGCGAAGGACATGTCATCGGCAACCACACCTGGACACACCCGCTGCTGCTGAAGCTGGACCGGACGCGGATCCGCGCCGAGATCGAGCGCACGTCGGAGCTCATCGAGCGGACCGTCGGCGAGCCCCCGCTCTGGTTCCGGGCGCCCTACGGGGCGTGGAACCGGAACGTCTTCGAGCTGGGCACCGAACTCGGCATGGAGCCCCTGGCCTGGACCGTGGACTCGCTCGACTGGGACAACCCCGGCGCCCCCACGGTGATCTCCCGGGTCGTGCACCGCGCAGCGCCCGGTGTCATCGTGCTCAACCACGACGCGGGCGGCGACCGCTCCCAGACACTCACCGCCGTACGCAGCTATCTACCGCGCCTGCTCGACGCGGGGTACCGGATGACGGTGCCGCGACCCTACGGCGTGTGACCTGGGCTCAACGCGTCGACACCAGGCGCGCGAACGCCACGACATTGCCCTCGTACCCCTCGCTCTTCGAGAAGCGGCCGCCGCACGTGATGAGCCGCAGCTCCGGTGTGCCGCGCGAGCGGTAGACCTTGCGGCCGGGGAAGCGGGACTTCGCGAACACCTCGACGCCGTAGACCCGGAAGACGGCCGTCCTGCCGTCCTTGCGCCGGATCTCCACGTGGTGCCCCTCGCGCAGCGAGCCCAGGCCGTAGAAGACGGCGGGGCCGCGCGCGTTGTCGACGTGGCCCACGACGACCGCGGTGCCCCGTTCGCCGGGCGCCGCCGCTCCCGTGAACCAGCCCGCCAGATTCGCCTCCTTCGGCGGCGGCGCGTCGATCCAGCCCTCCGCGTCCAGGCCTACCTCCGCCACCGGGGCGTCGACCCGGATCGCCGGGATGCGGACCCGGTCGACCGGCGAGAAGGGCAGAGGGCGGGCGGCCTTCGCCCGCGCCGGCTCGGGCGCGCGCCGTTCGGCGGTCGCGGCGGACGCGGGCTGCGGCGGCCCGGAGTCGAGCTCCCCCGACCCGCTGCGGACGAGTGCGAGCCCGGTGAGCAGCACCAGCGCGAGCACACCCCAGGGGGCGCGCCTTCTCGGCCGTTCCTCGTCCGCTTCTGCGAAGGGCCAGTTCGACATGGGGAGGCGGGGCGGGTCAGGCGCTCTTGTCGCCGGTGCGGCGGCGGGCCACCACGTACACGGTGCCGAGCGCGCCCGCGATCAGGGCGCCACCAAGGGCGACCTCCTGCAGGTCGAGCCCTCCGGCGCTGCCACCGATGCCGGCCTTGACGCCCTGCGGGACGGGGCTGGGGGAGGAGTCGGGGCGGCCGGTGGCGATGGTGAGGTCGACCCTGCGGGGCTGGCCGCCGTCGCAGGCGAACGTCACGGTGTAGGCGGCGCCCTGCTTCGCGTCCCAGTCGACGGGGACGGTGCGGGGACCTTCACCGGGGCCGATCTTGACGGTGTCGAAGATCCCGGCCGACACCTCGGTCTCTCCCTCGCAGCCGCTGACCGACAGGGTCACCTTGCCGCCCGCCGCGATCGTGGTGGGGGAGAGGCTCGGCCGGAACGAGCCGGAGTCCGAGTCCGAGGCGTGCGCCGACGGGGCGGTCAGGGTCAGGGCGGCGAGCGAGAGCACGGTGGCGGACGCGGCACGTATCGCGTGCATGGGGTTCCTCCGGGGTTCACGAGGAGCGGCAGCGGACCGGTTCCGCGCGCCGGGGACAGGCACCTCGATGCCGGAAACGCTAAGGACACCCCCGTACGGCCGCGATCGGTGTCGTACGAACGGGGCACATGTGTGGGCCGGTCAGGTGTCGTCCGGGCCGTGCTGATGCTCCGTCGGCCCGCCGGTGTGCCACCTGTGCGGGCCCGCGCCGCGCCACTCCACGAGGTGCGGGTCGTCGAGCGTCACGTCCGACTCGCCGAACCCGGCGCGGCGCAGCAGTTCGGACAGGTCCGCGTCGCTGTGCGCCAGGCCGAGCGCCTGTCCGCGGACGGAGACATGCCGCCCACCCGCCGGTGCGGGCGGGTGGACGACGATCGGGGCGTGCCATCGGGTCATGCACCACAGAGTGCGGCGCGCCGGGGCGGACCGCAGCCGGAAGCGGTCAGTGGGCTCCCGGGAACAGCAGCAAGAACGGCTCCGCCGTGGCCGCGACGCCCCGGCTGTAGGGCGCGTCGAGGTCCCAGATCAGGAAGAGCAGGAACGCGATCAGGGACGAGAAGAGCCCGGCGAGGACCAGCTCGCGTGCGGTGCGCCTGATCTGCAGCGCGAAGATCATGCCGATGGTGACCAGGGCGCCGGCGATCAGGCCGAACCAGACGACACCGGGCATCGTGGCGCCCGTCGAGTCCTCGCGCGCGCCCCGTGCGTCGTCGGCGGCCGTCACCTGGTCGAGCAGCGGCTGATAGGCCTGCGCCTGGAAGTCGCTCTTGGGCTCGAAGTCCGTGACGTCCTCGCGCACCGTCTTCAGCAGCGCGTCGCCCTTCGCGGTCAGTTCGCCCTTGGTGCGCATCGAGTCCCACTCGGTCGTCACGACATGGCTGACATACCTGTCGACATCCGCGCGAATGTTGTCCCGGACGTCCGCCGGGTAGACCCGGACGCGTTCATTGACCTCGTGCAGCGCCTGCGCCTCGTTGCGTACGTGGTCCTGGGCGGCGTTGCGGCCCTCCCAGACGCCCGCGATGGCGAGGCCGAGGACGATCGCGTAGACCACGCCGATCATCATCGTCATGTACTCGATGACGTCGGGAGTCTCGGACGGGTCGTCGTCATCGCCGATCCTGCGCTGCTGCAGGACCTGGACGACGAGGACGACACCGCAGACCGCGAGCATCGCGAGGACGAGAACAAGCCATTCCGACATCGACAGCTCCACAAAGATTCAACAAGTTCAGCGGGGACGCAGTGCGGCGACAGCGAGCACCGCGGGGGCGGTGATGAGCAGGGTGAGCGTGACCAGGGACGGGCCGCCGCGCGGTGGGGCGCGGTGGACGGTGGGGCGGTAGGCCGGGTACTGCACCGGCTTCGGTTTGGGGGGCGGGGGCTTCGTATGGGTCGGCTTCGGTTTCGGTTCGGGTGGCGGTTCGGGGGCCAGCGGGGGAAGCGGGGGAGGCGTCGGTGTGGGTGGTGGCGGCGGAGGAGGCGGCGGAGGGGGCGGTGGCGGCGGTGGGGGTGCCGGCTCGGGAGGCGGAGGCTTGGGCGCGGGCTTCTTCGGCGGGGGAGTGCTGGGGCCCGCGCGGCAGACGACGCCGCTGCCGGAGACCGCCACCGCGTCGCCCGAGGAGCCGCCGTCGACGGAGGCGTACGCGCAGTTGTCGGCCGGGACGGCGATCGGTGCGGCGGAGGCGACCGCGCTCGGCGCGCCGCACAGCCAAGCGGTGGCGAGCACCGCGATGACGCGGGTGACCAGGGCTGATCCGGAGCGCTTGGTTGGATGCACGACCATGATCCTGAGCAGCGGAGGGTCCTGGCACGCCGACGCGGGCCCGGAATGGCCCGATGGTGGGGCGCGGGAGCATTCGGGTTTGCTCGCGTGCGCGGGCCTGCTACGGGCCCTGCGCTCCACGGCGCACGCCTCCGCCGCACCCGAAGAAATCTTCCCCCGCATTGAACACAGCCGTCACCGCCGCCCGTACCTAGGGCCATGTGCGACCCACCCGGGCTCGCACAACACCCAAGCAATGTGCGGGAGTTGAGATGAAGACCTCCTGGCGGAGCGCCTCGCTCGTAGCGACAGCTGCGGCCCTGCTGGCGCTGACGACGGCGTGCGGTCAGGATCAGGGCGATCAGGCGGCAACGGGCCAGAACGTGGGCAGCGCGGCCGACGCGCAGGGCGGATACGGGTCCTCCGACGGCTACGGCTCCTCGGGCAGCACCGACAAGAGCGCGGCCAAGGCCAAGTCCGCGGGGCAGCTGGCCTCGTGGGACAGCAAGGAACTCGGCAAGGTGCTCACCGACAACGCCGGGATGACCCTGTACCGCTTCGACAAGGACACCGCCGAGCCGCCCAAGTCGAACTGTGACGCGGCCTGCCTGAAGGCGTGGCCGGCCGTGCCGGCGAGCGGCGCCAAGGCCGCGCCCGGGGTCGACGACTCGCTGCTGGGCGAGGTCACCGCCGCCGACGGCACGAAGCAGCTGACGGTCGACGGCTGGCCCATGTACCACTACGCGATGGACAAGAAGGCGGGTGACGTCAAGGGCCAGGGCGTGGGCGGCACTTGGTGGGCCGCGGCACCCGACGGAAAGAAGGCGAACAAGAAGGCCGAGGAGGAGGCCGGGGCCCAGCCCGCCGACCTCAAGGGCCTGTCCACGCGCAACGACCCGAAGCTCGGCGAGGTCGTCGTCGACAAGAACGGCATGACGGTCTACCGCTTCCTCAAGGACTCGGCGTGGCCCATCAAGTCGAACTGTGTCGGCGCCTGCGCCGAGAAGTGGCCGGCGCTCGCTCCGGTTGCGAAGAACGACACGCAGAATATTCCACTGAAGGGCTACATGACCTTCACAAGGCCCGACGGAACCAAGCAGCAGACCTTGAACTGCTGGCCCGTCTACACCTTCTCGGGCGACAAAAAGCCAGGTGACACGAACGGACAGGGCGTAGGAGGTACTTGGTACGCGGCGGCTCCGAATGGAAAGCCGGTAGGGGCTCCCAAGTAACAACCAGGAGGGTCCAGCGCGTTCGGTGAGGCGCTCACAGTAGAGTCGTCAACGGAATTGGCTCGTCGCCGGTCCGTTCCCCGCATGGCCAGGTCAGGCCGTGTGGAGGGAGCGGGCCGGTTCTTTTCGTCGAGGAAAGAGAAGGTTTCGGTATGGTTTCGGATCGTTGCCGATTGGCACGTGACGGAGGCAGTGACCGGGAACGGACGGTCAATTTCCGTTTTGACTCGCTCCTTTGGCGGTGGATCAGTAGCCTCGGCTCGAACACCGGCACGCCTACGCCATGGAGACCTTGATGCAGCGTCCCGCCTGGGCCCCACAGGGCATCGACATCTCGGTGCCCAGTGTGTCCCGAATCTACGATTTCTACCTGGGCGGTTCGCACAACTTCGAGGTCGACCGGGAGGCCGCCCGCAAGGCCATGGAGTTCCTGCCGGGGCTGCCGAAGATCATGCAGGCGAACCGGGCGTTCATGCGCCGGGCCGTGCGGTACGCCGCCGAGCTCGGCATCACGCAGTTCCTCGACATCGGCTCCGGCATCCCGACGTTCGGCAATGTGCACGAGGTGGCCCAGCGGGCGAACCCCGAAGCGAGCGTGGTGTACGTCGACCACGACCCGGTCGCCGTCGCGCACAGCAAGGTGGTCCTCGAGGACGTCCCGCTCACAGGGGTCGTCACGGCGGACCTCCGCAAGCCGCGGGAGATCCTGGAGAGCCCCGAGGTCGGCGAACTGCTCGACCTGGAGCGGCCGGTGGCACTTCTCCTCGTCGCCGTACTGCACTTCATCGAGGAGGCCGACGACCCGTATGCGGCCGTGGCCGAACTCAGTGAGTCGCTGGCACCGGGCAGCCTGCTCATTGTGACGCATGCCTCCAATGAGGGCATGCCCATAGAGACGGAGCGGGCGGACGGGATGGTCGACGTCTATCGAAACGATGTCCGCAATCCGCTGATCATGCGGAACCGCGACGAGATCAAACGGTTCTTCAAGGGGTACGAGGTGGTCGAACCGGGCATCGTGGCGATGCCGGTGTGGCGGCCCGACACCGCCCCAGAGGACGAGGACCCGTACACCTTCGCGGGCTATGTGGGAGTGGGGCGCAAGGCGTGACTGCTGCATCCTCCCGGGGAACGAACCCCGGACCCGCGGCCGGAAAAGCCGGCCGGACGGGCAGGCCGGCACGGACCGACGACGACATCGACGGTGAGGCGTCGGGCGGACCGGAAGACAGAGTGCGCGGATTCGCCACGCTCTGGAGCCGGGCGATCTTCCCGGTCACGGCGACCTCGATGACCCGGCACGAGTTCGAGGCGGAACTCGTGCCGCTCGTACGCCGGCTGCGCACCGTCCTCGCCGCGCAGGCCCTGGACGGCGCGGAGGCGCAGGCCGTCGGCGCGGCCCTGATCGCCGCCCACTGCACCGACCCCGAGGCACTCACCCTCACCCTCGACGTGGTGGAGACACATCTCGTCCGGCACTGCGGCGAAGAGGCACCCTCCGCGGAGCGCGCGGAGGAACTGCGCTCGCGCTGCGTCCGCATCCAGCACGCGATGGCCGCCGGTTTCGCGGCGGCGCTGCGGGAGCGCACCCGCGCCGAACAGGAAGCCATATCGCGCGCCGCGCTCGACGCCCGCAGCGCCGTCGCCGAGGCCCTGCACGCGAGCGAGGCCAAGTTCCGCGCGGTGTTCCACGGAGCCGCGATCGGCATCGGGATCGCCGACCTCGACGGCACCATCCTCGAGGTCAACGAGACGATGGTGCGGATGTTCGGCGGCAGCAGGCAGCAGCTGCTCAAGCGCAGGGCCCACGAGCTGACCCACCCCGAGGACGCCCCGCACATCTGGCGCATGTACCACGAGCTGGTGCAGGGCGAGCGCGAGCACTACCGGGTGGAGAAGGCCTACTCGCGCCCCGACGGCACCGCGCTGTGGACGAACCTGACGGTCTCGCTGCTGCGCGACGCGGACGGCGCTCCCCAGTACCAGCTGGCGCTCATGGAGGACGTGACCGAGCGCCGCCTGCTGAACCTGCGGCTGCGCTACGAAGCCACCCATGACGCGCTCACCGGGCTCCCCAACCGCACCCTGTTCTTCGAGCGCCTGGAGAAGGTGCTCAGCGCGGGCGGGGGCATGCGCTTCGGCCTGTGCTACCTCGACCTCGACGGCTTCAAGACCATCAACGACAGCCTCGGCCACGCGGCGGGCGACCGGCTCCTCGTCGAGGTCGCGGACCGCCTCCAGGCCTGCGCCACAGGGCCCGGCGAGATGGTCGCGCGGCTCGGAGGCGACGAGTTCGTGGCCCTGACCACCGGCAAGGACACCGAGGCCGAGGTCGACGAGCTGGCCGGACGCATCATGCACGCCCTGGCCACACCCATCCGTATCGACGGGCGCGAGCTGACCGTGCGCGGCTCGGTCGGCATCGTCGAGGGACCGGCCGCGGAGCGCAGCCCCGCCGAGGTGCTGCGCAGCGCCGACATCACGATGTACCGGGCCAAGTCCGCGGGCGGCAACCGCTACGAGCTGGCCGACCCCGAGGCCGACGCCCGCGCCATCACCCGGCACGGCCTGACGACGGCGCTGCCCGCCGCCCTCGACCGCGGCGAGTTCTTCATCGAGTACCAGCCCCTGGTGTACCTGGGCGACGGCAGTGTGCGCGGCGCCGAGGCCCTGGTCCGCTGGCTGCACCCGCAGCACGGCGTGCTCGGCCCCGACCGCTTCATCCCGCTCGCCGAGCACACCGGCCTCATCGTGCCGCTCGGCCGCTGGGTTCTGGAGGAATCGGTCCGGCAGGCGAGGGTCTGGCAGGACCGGTACGAGGAGGCGGGCCCGTTCCGCATCAACGTCAACCTGTCCCCGATGCAGCTGACCCACCCCGGCCTGGTCGCGGACACCGTCGACATCCTGGAGCGCTTCGGTCTCGAACCGGACGCGCTGTGCCTGGAGGTCACGGAGTCGGCCCTGATCGGCGCGGACGACGACCTCCTGAAGCCGCTCAGGCGGCTCTCCGAGATGGGCGTCGACATCGCCCTCGACGACTTCGGCACCGGCTACTCGAACCTGGCCAACCTGCGCCGACTGCCCGTGAACGTCCTCAAACTGGACCGCTCCTTCACCCAGGGCATGCAGCAGTACCCCGCGGACCCCGTCGACCTGAAGATCGTCGAGGGCATCGTCTCGCTCGCCCACAGCCTCGGCCTCTCGGTCACCGTCGAGGGCGTGGAGACCGGGGCGCAGGCCGAGCAGCTCAAGCACCTCGGCTGCGACACCGCGCAGGGCTGGTACTACGCCCGCCCCGGCCCGCCGGACCGCCTCCACGAACTGGCCCTCGCCGACGCGACGGGGTGAGGACCGGATGATCCGCTGGGCGTACGCCTTCCTCGACCGGCCGGACGCCGCCCTGGACACGGCGCGCACCTTCTGGGCGCGCGCGACCGGGGCGAAGGCCTCCGAACTCCGGGGCGAGCGGCGCCAGTTCGCGACGCTGCTCCCCGAGGCGGGCGACGCCTGCGTAAAGGTGCAGGGCGTGGCGGACGGCCCCGGTGGCACCCACCTCGACCTGCTGGTGGACGACGTGACGGCCACGGGCGAGCGGGCCCGCCGCCTCGGCGCGAGCCCGCTGCACGCGGAACCCGGCCTCGAAGTGCTGCGCTCACCGGCCGGGCACCGGTTCTGCGTGGACACATGGCGCGGCGAGCACACGGTCCCACCGCCCACCGAGCCGAGCAACCGCCTCGACCAGGTGTGCCTCGACACGGCGCCGGACGCGTACGACGCGGAGGTCGACTTCTGGTCCGCGCTCACACAGTGGCCCGAAGTCCCGTGCCGCAGCCCGGAGTTCCGCCTGTTGAAGGCGGCCCCGATCCAGCTCCTGCTGCAACGCCTGGACACGGACGACCCGCCGTCGGCACATGTCGACCTGGCCTGCGCGGACGCCGACGCGGTGCGCGCCCGGCACGAGCGACTGGGCGCGAGTCATGTGAGTGACGGCAGGCTCTGGATCGTCATGCGGGATCCGGTGGGCACTGTCTACTGTCTGACCCGACGCGACCCGTAGCCGCGGGGGGCTCCCGTAGCCGCCGGGGTTCCGTTGCCGTCGGGGCCCATGTCCGCCCTGTGGGACGGTTCTTGACCAGATTCCCGCGGGCTGTTTCGATCACCCTCGTGCCTCCGCGACCCGATCTCACCCGACGTCTCCACGTCGATCTCGTGCGCGTCGCCGGTGCCTGTTGTCGCCTGCGCTGACAGTCGGCACCCAGCGCTGATTCCCGCGCGCCGATCCCTTCCGCCTCACCCTTTCCTCTGCTTCCTCTGCCGCGCCCTGAGCGGCACGCCGCCACCCGTCCTCGGCGCGCCGCCGCTCCCTGCCCTGGAGACCTCATGCCTTCCCGCAGAACCGCGGGCGCCTCCGCCGCGCTCGCCGCCGCCCTTCTCATCGCCTCCGCCCTCGGCCTGCCGCCCGCCGCGGCCGCCGCCTCCTCGTACCTTCCGGCCCCGCCGCACAACCCGTACGCCGGCCCTGACGGCACCGCCACCATGCACGGCGACACCGGTTCCTCCGACCTGACGCCGCTGGCAGGCCCCGGCGCGGGCGGCCTCACCGCCGAGCGCACCGCGTTGGCCTCGGCCTGCCCGACCGTGCTCATCGGCTCCGACGGCTACCCGGTGGTCCTGTGCACGCCGATCTTCGGGCAGGTCCCCACCGTGCATCTGCTCGACCCGGACACCGGGGAATCGCTGGCCGAACTCGCCCTGACCAAGGGCTCGTTGCTCGGCGGCGTCTACGCGTACATCGACGATCGGGACCGGCTCACCGTCGTCGACGGCAGTCGTTCCCTGCTGCGCGTCGGACACCATCGTGACGCCGAAGGTGACTGGCAGTTGAGGATCGACCAGAGTCTGTCGCTGGCCTCCGAGATCCCCGAGGGCGACGCCGTCACCGGTCTGTCCCCCGACTGGCAGGGGCGCGTCTGGTTCGCCACAGGCGGCGGCGTCATCGGTACGGCCGACGACCGCACCGGCACGGTCCGCGCGCTGACACTGCCCGCGGGCGAGCGCGTCTCCAACAGCATCTCCACCGCTCCGCAGGGCACCGCCGTCACCTCCACCCACGCCACCTATCTGCTCACCGCGGGCTCCGACGGCACCCCGCACATCTCCTGGCGGCGCGCCTACGACCGCGGACAGGCCCGCAAGCCGGGGCAGTTGAGCTGGGGCAGCGGCTCCACCCCCACGTTCTTCGGGCCGAGGACCGGCACCGAGTACCTCACCGTCGTGGACAACGCCGACACCACCGTCAGCCTCCAGGTGTACGCCACCGCCACGGGCGCCCCGGTCTGCTCCGTGCCGGTCCTGCTCGCCGGTGGACCAGGCAGCGAGAACTCCCCGATCGGGGCGGGCCGCAGTGTCTTCGTGGCCAGCACGTACGGCTACCCGTACCCGGCCGTGCCCGGCGATGCCGGTGACTCCGTACCGTCCTCGGCCGCGTTCAAGGGCGGGCTCAGCCGCGTCGACGTACGCGCCGACGGCTCCGGCTGCGACCTGGTCTGGGACAACACGCTGCGCTCCGCCGCCGTGCCCCGCCTGTCCACCGCCGACGGCCTGCTGCGCACGGTGCTGCGCGACCCGGTGATCCCCGGCACCGACTCCACCAGCCTCCTCGACCCGTACCGCTACGCCGAGATCGACCCCGCCACCGGCGAGGTGACCCGCAGCAAGCAGACGGGCATCGGCTCCCTCTTCGACAGCCTCCAGATGGCCGGCACAATCGCCCCGAACGGCACCTACTACCAGGGCACCATCACGGGGGTGGTCCGGGTGAGGGCACCTTCAAGCCCCGCCGGCGATTGAGGCGCGGGGTCCGGGGCAGAGCCCCGCGACCGCAACCCCGGCCGACCGCAACCCTCACTCCCGCCCCTCGAAAAGCATCCGCTGAAGCTCCCGCGCAGCGCGTGGCGGCGCCACATCCGACCGATGCGCGAGCGCAATCGTCCGGCTCAGCCCCGGCTTCGCCAACGGAGTGACCCGCAGATCCGCCCCGGCCCGATGCGCCACCATCCACGGCACCACCGCCACCCCGAGCCCGGCCCGCACAAAGCCGAGGACCGCGTCCATCTCGCCGCCCTCCACCGCGAAGTCCGGCTCGAACCCCTCGCCCCGGCACGCGGCGACGGTCAGCTCCCGCAGGTCGTACCCGTGCCGGAACATGACGAGCCGCTCGCCCTCCAGATCGGAGATGCGCACGGACTTGCGGCCCCGCCCCGGCGCGGGCGCGTCCTGGGAGGACACCACCACCAGCTCCTCGCGCAGCAGCTCCACCGTCGTCAGGGCGGGCGCCGGCGCCGGCAGCGGGAGGACGACGAGCGCGAGGTCGAGGGCGCCGCGCGCGAGCTCCCGTACGAGGTCGTGGGAGCCGCCCTCCTCGATCATCAGCTGGATGCCGGGGTAGCGGTCGTGGAAGGAGCGCAGCACGTCCGGCAGCAGGCCCGTGCAGAGCGAGGGGGTCGCGCCGAGCCGCACCCGGCCCCGCTTGAGCTGCGCCAGTTCCTGCACCTCGTGCCGCGCCGTGTCCGCGTCGGCGAGGATCCGGCGGGCGAGCGGCAGGAGTGCCTCCCCGGCGTCGGTCAGCGAGATGTTTCCGCGGGCCCGCAGGAAGAGGTCGACCCCCAGCTCCCGCTCCAGCGCCCGGATCTGCTGGGACAGCGACGGCTGGGCGACATGCACCAATTCGGCGGCGCGCGTGAAGTGCCGGGTCTCCGCGACCGCGACGAAGTACTGGAGCTGCTGGAACTGCATACCGGCCAGCATAGTTCCCTCGATAGTGAATGCCTATCGAAATGAGGCGCACCATGTCTTGGACCGATCGGGCCTTTGGGCTCTAGCGTCTTGACCCATGGCTCTGGCAACGCGGACGGATCGACGGCCGTCCATGGCACGTACTGTCTGGGACAGTTCCGTCGGCAAGAAGACAGTGATGGCGGTGAGCGGGCTCGTCATGCTGCTCTACCTGGTCGCGCACATGATCGGGAACCTCAAGATCTTCTTCGGCCCCGAGGAGATCAACCACTACGCCTCCTGGCTGCGCACCATGGGCTCCCCGGTGCTCCACTACGAGTGGGGCCTGTGGATCGCCCGCGTCGTCCTGGTCGTCGCCGTCGTCGCGCACGCCACCTCCGCGTACCAGCTGAGCCGACGCGGCATCAAGGCGCGCCCCAACAAGTACGCACACAAGAAGCCGCGTTCCGACTACGCCACACGCACCATGCGCTGGGGCGGCATCATCCTCGGCCTGTTCATCGTCTGGCACATCCTCGACCTGACGACCGGCACGGTGCACCCCGGCGGCTACGAGCACCTGCACCCGTACCAGAACATCATCGACACGTTCTCGACCTGGTACAGCAACGTCATCTACATCGTCGCGATGCTCGCCCTCGGCCTCCACATCCAGCACGGGTTCTGGAGCGCCGCGCAGACCCTCGGCGTCGGCAGCCGCACCCGCGACCGCGTGCTGAAGACCGTCGGCAACGTACTCGCCGTGGTGCTCACGCTCGGCTTCATCGCCGTGC
The DNA here is from genome assembly GCF_035798155.1 of Streptomyces endophyticus. Lineage (NCBI taxonomy): Bacteria > Bacillati > Actinomycetota > Actinomycetes > Kitasatosporales > Streptomycetaceae > Streptomyces > Streptomyces endophyticus. Next base: position 32,950 of record NZ_JAOZYC010000129.1, read on the forward strand.
CCGTGGGTGTCATGACCGGATTGGTGAGCTGAGAGACATGACTACGTCCACGGAATACGCCGAGTACACCACCGGCGAGCCGGTCGTCGACACCAAGGCCCCGACCGGCCCCGTCAACGAGCGCTGGGACACCCGCCGCTTCGAGGCCAAGCTGGTCAACCCGGCCAACCGCCGCAAGCACACCGTCATCGTCGTCGGCACCGGACTCGCCGGCGGCTCGGCGGGCGCCACCCTGGCCGAACAGGGCTACCACGTCGTCCAGTTCTGCTACCAGGACTCCCCGCGCCGCGCCCACTCCATCGCCGCGCAAGGTGGCATCAACGCCGCGAAGAACTACCGCAACGACGGCGACTCGGTGCACCGCCTCTTCTACGACACCGTCAAGGGCGGCGACTTCCGCGCCCGCGAGTCCAACGTGCACCGCCTCGCGCAGATCTCCGTCGAGATCATCGACCAGTGCGTCGCGCAGGGTGTGCCGTTCGCCCGCGAGTACGGCGGCCTCCTCGACACTCGCTCCTTCGGCGGCGTGCAGGTGTCCCGTACGTTCTACGCCCGCGGTCAGACGGGACAGCAGCTCCTCCTCGGTGCGTACCAGGCGCTGAGCCGCCAAGTCGCCGCCGGGAGCATCGAGTTGCACCCGCGTACCGAGATGCTCGACCTCGTCATCGTGGACGGCAAGGCCCGCGGCATCGTCGCCCGCGACCTGATCACCGGCAAGATCGACACGTACTTCGCGGACGCCGTCGTGCTCGCCTCCGGCGGCTACGGCAACGTCTTCTACCTGTCGACGAACGCCATGAACTCCAACGCCACGGCGATCTGGCGCGCCCACCGGCGCGGCGCCTACTTCGCCAACCCCTGCTTCACGCAGATCCACCCCACCTGCATCCCGCGCACGGGCGACCACCAGTCCAAGCTGACGCTGATGAGTGAGTCGCTGCGCAACGACGGCCGCATCTGGGTGCCGAAGGCGAAGGGCGACACACGTCCCGCGGGCGAGATCCCCGAGGACGAGCGGGACTACTACCTGGAGCGCATCTACCCGGCGTTCGGCAACCTCGTGCCCCGTGACATCGCCTCCCGCGCCGCGAAGAACGTGTGCGACGAGGGCAGGGGAGTGGGCCCCGGCGGGCAGGGTGTGTACCTCGACTTCGCCGATGCCATCAAGCGCATGGGCAAGAAGGCCGTCGAGTCCAAGTACGGCAACCTCTTCGACATGTACGCGCGGATCACCGACGAGGACCCGTACAGGACGCCGATGCGGATCTACCCCGCCGTGCACTACACGATGGGCGGACTCTGGGTCGACTACGACCTGCAGACCACCATCCCCGGCCTCTTCGCCGTCGGCGAGGCCAACTTCTCCGACCACGGCGCCAACCGGCTCGGCGCCTCCGCGCTGATGCAGGGCCTCGCGGACGGCTACTTCGTCCTCCCGGCCACCATCAACGACTACCTCGCCAAGCACCCGCACGAGGAAGAGGTGAACGCCGAGCACCCGGCCACCGTCGAGGTCGTGCGCGAGACCGAGGAGCGGCTCGCGAAGCTGCTCGCCGTCGACGGGGACCGCACGCCCGACTCCTTCCACCGTGAACTCGGCGAGCTCATGTGGGAGTTCTGCGGCATGGCCCGCACCGAAGCGGGGCTGCGCAAGGCGCTCGACCGGATCCCGCAGATCCGCGAGGAGTTCTGGCGCCGCATCAAGGTGCCCGGCGTCGGCGAGGAGTTCAACCAGTCCCTGGAGAAGGCCAACCGCATCATCGACTACATCGAGCTCGCCGAGCTGATGTGCCTCGACGCCCTGCACCGCGCCGAGTCCTGCGGCGGCCACTTCCGCGAGGAGTCGCAGACCCCCGACGGCGAGGCCGCCCGCGTCGACGAGGAGTTCTCCTACGCGGCGGCCTGGGAGTTCACCGGCACCGGTGCCGCCCCCACCCTGCACAAGGAAGACCTCGTCTTCGAGTACGTCCACCCCACTCAGCGGAGCTACGCATGAAGCTCACCCTGCGCGTCTGGCGCCAGAAGAACGCCGACGCCGACGGAGCCATGTCCACGTACGAGGTCGACGGGATCTCGACGGACATGTCCTTCCTCGAAATGCTCGACACCCTCAACGAGGAGCTCATCCTCAAGGGCGAGGACCCGGTCGCCTTCGACCACGACTGCCGCGAGGGCATCTGCGGCGCCTGCTCGCTCGTCATCAACGGCGACGCGCACGGCCCCGAGCGCACCACCACCTGTCAGCTGCACATGCGGTCCTTCAAGGACGGCGACACGATCGACATCGAGCCGTGGCGCGCCTCCGCCTTCCCGGTCGTGAAGGACCTGGTCGTGGACCGCTCGGCCTTCGACCGGATCATCCAGGCCGGCGGCTACATCACGGCCCCGACGGGCGCCGCCCCCGAGGCGCACTCCACGCCCGTGCCCAAGCCCGACGCGGACTTCTCCTTCGAGCACGCCGAGTGCATCGGCTGCGGCGCCTGCGTCGCGGCCTGCCCCAACGGCGCGGCGATGCTGTTCACCTCGGCGAAGATCAACCACCTCAACGTGCTGCCGCAGGGCGCGCCCGAGCGCGAGACCCGCGTCCTCGACATGGTGGGTCAGATGGACGAGGAGGGCTTCGGCGGCTGCACCCTCACCGGCGAGTGCGCGACGGCCTGCCCGAAGGGCATCCCGCTGTTCTCCATCACCAGCATGAACAAGGAGTGGCTGCGCGCGAACCGCAAGGTCAGCCGCTGACCAGGCGAGCGCGATAGGCGTCCCGCGAAGAGCGCGGGGTGGGCGGGACCGGCGTGGTGCTCAACCTCCGGTCCCGTCATCGCGTTCGCGTGACCCTCCGCAGGTACGGAGCGGTCCGGCTCGCCGGATCGGCCGCCACGTCCGCCGGTGGCCCCGAGACCACCACCCGTCCGCCCTCGGCCCCGCCGCCGGGCCCCATGTCGACGACCCAGTCCGCCCCGGCGACCACCGCCATGTCGTGCTCGACGACGACCACGGAGTGCCCGGCGTCGACGAGCCCGTTCAGCTGCCGCATCAGCACGTCCACGTCGGCCGGGTGCAGACCGGTCGTCGGCTCGTCGAGAAGGTACAAGGTGTGGCCGCGGCGCACCCGCTGCAACTCGCTGGCCAGCTTGATGCGTTGGGCCTCGCCGCCCGACAGCTCGGTGGCCGGCTGCCCGAGCCGCAGATAGCCGAGGCCGACGTCGAGCAGCGTGCGCAGGCTGCGCAGCACGGGCCGCGCCGCATCGTCGTCCGCCGCCTCGAAGAACTCCGCCGCCGACTCCACCGTCAGATCGAGGACCTCGGCGATGTTCCGCCCCCGGTAGGTGACCTGGAGTGTCTCGGGGTTGTAGCGGGCGCCCGCGCAGTCCGGGCACGGTGTGTACGTGCTCGGCAGGAACAGCAGCTCCACACTGACGAAGCCCTCGCCCTGACATGTCTCGCAGCGCCCGCCGGTGACATTGAACGAGAAGCGGCCGACGCCGTAGCCGCGCGCCTTGGCCTCGTCGGTGGCGGCGAACACCTTGCGGACGACGTCGAACAGACCCGTGTACGTGGCCAGGTTGGAGCGTGGTGTGCGCCCGATCGGCTTCTGGTCGACGACCACGAGCCGGCCGACGCCTTCGAGGTCCTCGGTGATCTCGCCGATCAGGGTCGACTTCCCGGACCCGGAGACACCCGTGACGGCGGTGAAGGCGCCCAGCGGGAACGCCGCGGTGACCTCGCGCAGGTTGTGCCGGGTGACAGGGCCGACCTTCAACCAGCCGGTGGGGGTGCGGACTTGGCGCCCCTTGATGGCCTCGTCGATGGCCTCGTCGTCGAAGAGATAGCGGGCCGTCGCCGACTCCGTGACCTCGCGCAGCCCGTCCACCGGCCCGCTGTGCAGCACCCGGCCGCCGTGCTCCCCGGCCTGCGGCCCCACGTCGACCAGCCAGTCGGCGTGCCGCATGACATCCAGGTGGTGCTCGACCACGAAGACGGAGTTGCCGGACGCCTTGAGCCGGTCCAGGACGGTGAGCAGGGACTCGGTGTCGGCCGGGTGGAGTCCGGCGGAGGGCTCGTCGAGGACGTACACGACGCCGAAGAGCCCCGACCTCAACTGGGTTGCCAGGCGCAGCCGTTGGAGCTCGCCCGCCGACAGGGTGGGGGTCGGCCGGTCGAGACTGAGGTAGCCGAGGCCGAGCTCCGTGACCGTGGCGATGCGGGCCCGCAGGTCCTCGGTGAGCACACGCGCCGTCTCGGACGTGTCGCCCTCGGCGGCGAGGAGACCGGCGAGGTCCGCCAGCGGGACACCGGCGAGGTCCGCGATCGTACGGCCGCCGAAGGTGACGGCCAGTGACTCCGCGCGCAGCCGGGCGCCCCCGCAGGCCGGGCAGGGCGTGCTCTCCAGGAACTTCTCCGCCTTCGCGCGCAGCGACTGGCTCTTGGAGTCGGAGAACGTCTTGAGCACGTACCGGTTCGCGCTCATGTACGTGCCCTGGTACGGGCGGTGAATGCGGCCCGCGTCCCGCACCGGGTGCACGGTCACCACCGGCTGCTCGTCCGTGAACAGGATCCACTCCCGGTCCGCCCGCTCCAGCTCCCGCCACGGCCGGTCGACGTCGTAGCCGAGTGCGTCGAGGACGTCGCGCAGGTTCTTGCCCTGCCAGGCCCCCGGCCACGCCGCGATGGCGCCCTCGCGGATCGACAGCGAGGGGTCGGGCACCAGCAGTTCCTCGGTGGTGCGGTGCACCTGGCCGAGGCCGTGGCAGGAAGGGCATGCCCCGGCCGCCGTGTTCGACGAGAACGCGTCGGAGTCAAGCCGCTCGGCGCCCGCCGGATACGTACCGGCCCGCGAGAACAGCATCCGCAGCGAGTTCGACAGCGTCGTCACCGTGCCGACCGAGGAGCGCGACGTCGGCGCCGAACGGCTCTGCTGCAACGACACCGCGGGCGGCAGCCCGCTGATCTCGCCGACCTTCGGCGCACCGACCTGGTGGATCAGCCGGCGCGCGTACGGGGCGACCGACTCGAAGTAGCGGCGCTGCGCCTCCGCGTAGATCGTGCCGAAGGCAAGCGACGATTTTCCCGACCCTGACACCCCCGTGAAGACCGCCAGGACGTCCCGCGGGATGTCCACGTCGAGGCCCTTGAGGTTGTGCTCGCGGGCGCCGCGCACCCGCACGAGACCGTCGTGGCGGGGGTCGGGCGAGGTGGGGTGGTGCATGGGGCGGGCTCCCGGTCGTACGGACGGCTGTGCTCTCACGGTGTCGTACTCCATGATCCACCCACGTCGCGGCAGCGGCCGCACGGAGAACGGCCGATGAATGATGTGCACATGCCTTGACTGCTGGTCATGGGCTCACGCACGGTTACGGAGGTCGTCATTCGAGCAGTGGGGGGCTTGTGAACGGCAGACTCTTCGGCGCGGGCGCGGCGTTCTGCGCCCTCGCCCTCGTGGGTGCGGCACCCGCACCGGCCTCGTCGTCACCGGCCCCGTCCGTGCCCCGGCACGGCGGCCTGCCGCTCGGCGCCGCCGACCTGTCGGAGACGCGGACGACGCGCACGTTGCAGCCGGGCGTGACGCTCACCCGGATCGTGCGCGGCGCGGAGGCCCCGGCCATGGCGTGGACCGTGGAGGTCTCGATCCCGGGCGGCGCCGGTTCGCCCGACCCGGACGCGCCGCCGACCGCTCTGAAGGACGAGACCAGCGCCGCCGAACTCGCCTCCGACCTGCGCGCGGACGGCTTCGATGCCCGGTCCGAGAAGGTCACCACGGCGGCGACCGCCGACTACGCGGGCGGCACCCTCGGCTGGCGCGTCCGCGTCGGTACGTTCCCGACCGAGGCCGCCGCCACCGCCGAACGCACCCGCCTGCGCGCCGCCGGATACACCGGATCCGCCTGGTACACCGGCTGGGACGGGAACGCGGGGGACCGCGGCCCCTGGCGCGTCGACGTCCTCACCGTCGACCCGAAGAAGTTCCGCGGCGACCTCAAGGCCACGTACGGGCCGGACCTGGAGAACCGCGAGACCACCAGTGCGCTCGCCGCCGCCGAGGGCGCGACGGCCGGGGTCAACGCGGGCTTCTTCGTCCTCGACCCCAAGGCGGGCGCCCCCGGCGACCCGGCAGGCGTCGGCGTCTACAACGGCCGCCTTCTGAGCGAGGCGGTCAACGGGCGGCCCGGCCTCGTCGTCCACGACTCCGCGCGCGGCACCGACGTGGAGCGGTTCACCTGGCGGGGGAGCGTCCGCGCAGGCGGTGCGAAGCTGCCGCTCGACGGCATCGACCGCGTCCCCGGCCTGATCCGCAACTGCGGCGGCACCGCCGACGACACCCCTACCGCCCGGCCGCTGCACGACACCACCTGCACCGACCCCGACGAACTCGTCGCGTTCACCCCGCAGTTCGGCAAGCAGACCCCCAAGGGCGACGGCGCCGAAGCCGTCCTGGACCGGACCGGCCGCGTCGTCGAGGTGCGCTCCCCGCGCGGCGGCACCCTGCCCGCCGGGGGCGGCAGCGTCCAGGCCACGGGCGCGTACGCGGCGCGGCTGACCGCTCTCGCGAAGACCGGTCAACCCCTGCGCATCCAGAGCGGGTTGGAGGACGCCAAGGGGCGCGCCGTCACCGCCTCCCGCTCGACCAGCATCCTCAACGGCGGCCCCGAACTCGTCCGCGACGGCCGCCGTCACGTCACCGCGGCCACCGACGGCATGGTGCAGCCCGGCAATCCGAGCTTCTACTACGGCTGGGTGCACAAGCGGAACCCGCGCACCCTCGCCGGCACGGACGCCGCGGGACGCACCGTGCTCGTCACCGCCGACGGCCGCGGCACGAGCTCCCTCGGCCTGAGCATCAACGAGAGCGCCGATGTCGCCACGTCCCTCGGCCTGCGGGACGCCATCAACCTCGACGGCGGCGGCTCGACCACGATGGTCGTCGACGACCAGGTGATCAACGACCCGTCCGACGCGACCGGTGAACGCCCGGTCGGGGACGCCCTGTTGGTGCTCCCCGACACCCGCTGACGCAAGGGCCGGACGACAAACGCCGGACGATTCGAGGGAGCCGCCATGACCGCCGCCCTGACCCTCCGCACCAGACGTCTGCTGCTCGTCCTGGCCGCCCTGCTGCTCACGCTGGGCTCGGTCCCGTCGGCCGTCGCCGCGGCGAAGTCGCGGCCCGCCGCCGAGGTCGTCGACGTCACGCAGGTCGCCGACCGCCAGGTGGACCTCTCCGTCCGCGCGTCGGCCCTCGGCGGGCGCACGGTCAAGGTCCGCCTACTGACCCCCGACGGCTGGAACCCCGACGACCGCACCAAGCACTGGCCCACCCTGTGGCTGCTGCACGGCTGCTGCGGCGACTACACGTCCTGGACGAACATGACGGACGTCGCCTCCGCCGACAGCCTGCGCGACGTCCTCGTCGTGATGCCGGAAGCGGGCTGGAACGGCTGGTACAGCGACTGGTGGAACTACGGCGAGGGCGGCGACCCGGCCTGGGACACCTTCCACACCCGCGACCTGCGCCGCCTGCTGGAGAGCGACTGGGGCGCGGGCCCCCGCCGCGTCGTCGCGGGCCTCTCGATGGGCGGCCAGGGCGCGCTCCTGTACGCGGCCCGGCACCCGGGAATGTTCAAGGCGGCCGCGGCCTACTCCGGCTCCGCGCACCCGCTCCTGAACGACGAGTCGACGAGCCGCATCATGGGCTTCTTCGCCGGCCAGGGCAACGACCCCCTGCGCGTGTGGGGCGACCCCGTCGCCCAGCGCGACATCTGGGCCGCCCACGACCCGTACTACCTGGCCAAGCGTCTCAAGTCGCTGCCGGTGTACCTCTCCTGCGGCGACGGCACCGCGGGCCCGCTGGACCCGCCGGGCGCCACCAACGCCCTGGAGACGGACTTCAACCGCCAGAACCACGCCCTGGCCGCCCAGTTGAGGAAGGCGGGCGCCAAGCACCTCACCACCAACTTCTACGGCCCCGGCACCCACACCTGGCCGTACTGGCAGCGCGAACTGCACGCGTCGCTGCCGATGCTGCTGCGGGGCCTGGGAGTGAAGTGAACCGAGGGGGCTAGCGGGGCGTCAGGCGCGCGATCCTGGCCAGGCGGCGGAACGACTCCAGCAGGGCCTCGCGGTCGTACGTACTGGTCGTCACCAGTACCTCCTGCGCCCCGCTCTCCTTGATGACCATTTCCAGCTCGTCGGTGACCTGCTGCTCCGTGCCGACGATGTGGCCGCGCAGCCCGGACTCGTACAGCTCCCGCTCCTTCTCCGTCATCTCGAAGCTTGCGATGCGCTCGGCGGGTGGCAGCGGCGGGAACGTGCCGTGGGTGCGCGAGTGCGCCATCGACCAGGCCTCGGGGGTGAGGATCCGGCGCGCCTCGGGCTCGCTGCCCGCCACGGCGACCGTTCCCGAGATCACGACGTACGGCTCCGCTGCCCAGGGGGAGGGGTGGAACGCTTCGCGGTAGCGGTCGATGCCGCGCAGCATCTTCTCGCGGGAGTGGAAGTCGCCGATCACCATCGGCAGCCCCGCGCGGCCGGCGATCGAGGCGCCCTCGCCCATCGCGAGCACGAACGGCGGCACGGCCAGGCCCTCGGAGGGGCGGGCGTGCACATGCGTGGACGAGGTGCCGGTGAAGAACGCCAGGAGTTCGTCGAGCTGCGCCGCGAAGTCGTCGGCATCGTCCTTGTCGCGGCCGAGCGCCTTGCGGACCCCGCCGGTGAACCCGACCGAGCGGCCGAGCCCCATGTCGATCCGGCCGGGGAAGAGTGACTCCAGGACCCCGAACTGCTCGGCCACGACCAGCGGCTGGTGGTTGGGCAGCATGACGCCGCCGGTGCCCACGCGGATGGTGCGCGTCGCCGCCGCGACGGCCGCCGCGAGCACGGTCGGCGCGGAACCGGCGACGCCCGGCACACCGTGGTGTTCCGAGACCCACAGGCGGTGGTAGCCGAGCCGCTCCAGGTCCCGGGCCAGGGACACGGTGTCGCGCAGCGCGTCCTGGTCGGAGTGGCCCTCGCGGGTGCGGGAGCGGTCCAGGACGGAGAAGCGGGTCGATTCGATCACGGTGCTCACACCTTGGTTCAACGCCGTGGAGTCCCAGGGATTCCCGGAAACCGACCCGCGCCCCGCTCAGGAGCCGTCGTCCTCCAGGCGGAAGCCGACCTTCAGGCCGACCTGCCAGTGCTCGACATCGCCGTCGACGATCTGCCCCCGAACTTGCGTGACCTCGAACCAGTCGAGGTTGCGCACGGTCTGCGAGGCGCGGGCGATCCCATTGCGGACCGCATCGTCCACGCCTTCGTGAGAGGTGCCGACGATCTCGGTGACGCGATACGTGTGGTTCGACATGGTTCCACCGTGCCCCAGCGCGGCGCGGCCCGCCATCCGTATGTCGGACCCCTTGACCCTTCCGTTGGTCTATACCAAACTCCCTGAACGCCCGTACGAGCCCTGCGCTCTCCCCCACGTCGGGTCGACCTTCCCTGTCCGCAGGCAGAAAGTGACCGACGTGAACTCCCGCCGCCTTGCCCTGACTTTCGGTTCCCTCCTCACCACCGGCGCGCTGCTCACCGGGTGCGGAGCCCTCCCGGGCGGGGGAGAGGAGAAGGGGTCGGTCACCGTGTGGCTGATGCGGGGCAGCGCGTCGGAGGACTTCCTCAAACGCTTCACGGAGGACTTCGAGGCCCGCCACGACGGCATCACCCTCGACATCCGGATCCAGGACTGGACCGGGATCGGCGCCAAGGTCACCAAGGCGCTCGACGAGGAGAGCGGTGGCGAGCCAGGCACCCCCGACGTCATCGAGGTCGGCAACACCCAGGTCCCGCAGTACGTCGAGGAGGACGGCCTGCTCGACCTCTCCCTGGAGTCCGCCCGCGACCTCGGCATGCACGACTGGCTGCCGGGCCTCGCCGAACCCGGCGTCGACTCCTCCCGGCAGTACGGCATCCCCTGGTACGCGGCCAACCGCGTCGTCATCTACAACAAGGATCTGTTCCGGCAGGCGGGCATCGACAGGCCGCCCACCACGCGCGCCCAATGGCTCGATGTGACAAGGACGTTGAACTCCGGCGGCACGGAGGGGATCTACCTCGCAGGGCAGGACTGGTACACGCTCTCCGGATTCATCTGGGACGAGGGCGGGAACCTCGCCAAGGAGTCCTCGGGCGTCTGGTCCGGCACCCTGGCCACGCCCGCCGCACTGCGCGGCATGGCCTTCTACCGCCAGCTCCAGGCGCTCGGCGGCGGCCCCAAGGACGCCGACGAGGAACACCCGCCGCAGGCCGAGCAGTTCGCCCGCGGCGACATCGCGCAGATCATCTCCGTGCCGGGCGCCACCCAGCGCATCCTCCAGAAGAACCCGGAGCTGAAGGGCGAGCTGGGCTACTTCCCGATCCCCGGCAAGACGTCACGCAGGCCGGGCACGGTGTTCACCGGCGGCTCCGACCTGGTCGTACCGGCGAACACCGGCGACCGGAACGGTGCCATCGAGGTCGTGAAGGCGCTGGCCGGCGAGAAGTGGAACACCGACCTGGCCCGCACCATGAACTACGTGCCGAACAAGACGACGCTCGCCGGCGCGGTCGCAGGCAAGCCGGGCGTGGCCACGATGGCCGCCGGCGCCGCCTACGGCAAGGCGACGCCCGGCTCGCCGCTGTGGCCGAACGTGGAGGCCGGCGACAACCCCATCAAGGAGTACATGTCCAAGGTCCTCGCAGGCGGTGACCCGGCGACGGAGGCGAAGAATGCCTCCCGCGAGATCACGGACCGGCTGGACGAGCGGAACTAGGGCCCTTCTGACGGCGGACCGCCCCGCCTTGACGACAGGTCCTACGCCCTGCTCAGTGACAGCGCGAACCTTCCCTCCGCGTCCGTCCACCAGTGCACCAACTCAAGCCCTACGTCGTGCAGTTCCGCCTTCACGCCCTCCTGGCGGAACTTCGCCGACACCTCCGTGCGCACCTCCTCACCCGCCGCGAAGTCGACCGCGAGGCCGAGCGCCGGGATCTTCACGGTCTGTGCCGTGGTGGAGCGCAGCCGCATCTCGATCCACTCGCACTCGGCGTTCCACACGGCGACGTGCTCGAACGCGTCGGGACGGAAGTCGGCGCCGAGCTCGCGGTCCATCACGGTCAGCACGTTCTTGTTGAACGCGGCCGTGACGCCCGCCGCGTCGTCGTACGCCGCGACCAGCGTCGCCTCGTCCTTCACCAGATCGGTGCCGAGGAGGAAGAAGTCGCCGGGCGCCAACAGGCCCCGCACCGCCGTCAGGAACGCGGCCCGCTCTTCCGGCAGCAGATTGCCGACCGTGCCGCCGAGGAAGGCCACCAGGCGCGGCCCCGGCGTCCGGGGCAGGTCGAACGCGGCCGTGAAATCGGCGACCATGGCGTGGATGTCGAGCCCGGGCCGCTCGGCGAGGAGCGTGTCCGCCGCGCCGCGCAGCGCGCTCTCGCTCACGTCCACGGGCACGTACGTCGTGAGGTCGGTGAGCGCGTCCAGGAGGTGGCGCGTCTTGTCGGACGAGCCGGAGCCCAGCTCGACGAGCGTGCGCGCACCGGTCGCGGCCGCGATCTCGTGGGCGCGCGCGATGAGGATCTCGCGCTCGGCCCGGGTCGGGTAGTACTCGGGCAACTGGGTGATCTCGTCGAAGAGTTCGCTGCCGCGCGCGTCGTAGAACCACTTGGGCGGGAGCGTCTTCGGGGAGGTGGTCAGGCCGTGCTGGACGTCGGCGCGAAGGGCCGCGTCGGTCGCGTCCTCGGGCAGGGTGCGGGTCATGCGGAACGGGCTCACGCGGAGGGCTCCTTGAGCGGGGTCAACAGGACGTCGGTGCGGCTCGCCGCGAGCAGCGTGCGGTCGGGGACCTCGATCCAGTGCGGATCGTCGTCGTAGGGCTCGGAGGCGACGACGACGGAACGGCCCGGCTCCCTGCGGTACCACAGGGTGTCGCCCCAGGCCGTGGCGGTGATCGTCTCGCCGTTGGTGAGCAGGAAGTTGAGGCGGGCGGTGGGCGCGGCCTCGGCGACCTCCAGGGTGGTGTCGGCGAGCGCCTGCCCCTCCTCGTCGCCGGCCCGCAGCCGGTGCAGCACGAGCGCCCACAGGAACGCCGCGTCGCAGCGGGCCTCCATGGAGAGCAGGTCGGTCGGCGGCAGGGTGGGTGTCAGGGAGGTCAGGGACTGCGGCCAGCCCGGCACCGCCCCGTTGTGGCTGAACAGCCAGGGCCCGGTCGCGTACGGGGCCGCTGCCGCCTCCCCGTCCGCCCCGGCGAGCGTCGCGTCACGGACCGCCGCGAGCAGAGCCCCGGAGCGGACCACGCGGGCCAGATCCTGGTAGGCCGCGTCGCCCCAGATGGGCCCGGCGCGGCGGTAGCGGGCCGGCACCGGGTCGCCGTCCGCGTACCAACCCACCCCGAAACCATCGGCGTTGACCGTGCCGTGGCGCTGCCTGCGCGGCGCCCACGACTGGCTGAACAGGCTGTGCGGCGGACCGTCGACGACCTCGCCGAGCGGCACGGGCGGCCCCAGATAGGCCAGGTGACGGCACATCAGGCACGCTCCCGGGGCTCGGCGTCGCGGGCGGTGCGGAACCCGGAGAAGATCTGCCGCCGGACGGGATGGTCCCAGTTGCGGAACGTGCCCCGGCAGGCCACCGCGTCCACGGCGAACGAACCGCCGCGCAGCACCTTGAAGTCGCCCCCGAAGAACACCTCCGAATACTCGGGGTACGGGTACGCCACGAACCCCGGATAGGGCAGGAAGTCGCTCGACGTCCACTCCCATACGTCGCCCATCAACTGCCGTACGCCGGTGGGGGATTCGCCGAGTTCGTAGCTGCCGGCCGGGGCGGGCCGCAGATGGCGCTGGCCCAGGTTCGCGCGGTCCGGCGTCGGGTCCGCGTCGCCCCAGGGGTAGCGCATCGAACGCCCGGTGGCCGGGTCGTGACGGGCCGCCTTCTCCCACTCCTCCTCGCTCGGCAGGCGGCGCCCCGCCCACCGGGCGTAGGCGTTGGCCTCGTACCAGCTGACGTGCAGCACCGGCTCGTCCGGCGGCACGGGCTCGCTCACCCCGAACCGCCTGCGCAGCCACTGCCCGCCCTCGCGGCGCCAGAACAGCGGCGCCTCCAGGTCGTGCTCGCGCACCATCGCCCAGCCGGCCGGCGCCCACCAGCGCTGCTCCCGGTAGCCGCCCTCCTCGACGAACTCCATGTACGCGGAGTTCGTCACCGGCGTCGTATCGATGTGGAACGGCGGCACCAGACGGGTGTGCGCGGGACGCTCGTTGTCCAGGGCCCACGGCTCGGCCGTCGTGCCCATCGTGAACGGGCCGCCGGGCACGAGGGCCTCGGCGGGGCCGTCGTAGGGCCGCGCCAGGGGCTCGGGATCGGGCGCCGTGAGCGCCGCGCCGCCCTTCCTCAGCTGATGGGTGATGAGCATCGTCTCGTCGTGCTGCTGCTCGTGCTGGGCGATCATCCCGAAGGCGAACCCCGAGCGGCTCAGGCGCGAGGTCCCCGCCGCCTCGAACGAGGCCTTCTCCAGTACGTCGAAGGCCCGGCCGCGGACGTCCGCCGCGTAGCCGCGCGCCTCCTCCGGCGCGAGCAGCGGCAGGTTCGGGCGCTCCGAGCGCGGGTGCTCGAAGGCGTCGTACAGCGGGTCGATCTCGGGGCGGATCGCCTCCTGGCCCGCGACCGCGCGCAGCAGCCACTGCTCCTCCTGGTTCCCGATGTGCGCGAGATCCCAGACGAGCGGAGACATCAACGGCGAGTGCTGGGCGGCGAGTTCGCCCTCGTCGACACAGTTCGTCAGCAGCGTCGTGCGGCGCCGGGCCGTCTCCAGGGCGTCCGCGGCGCGGGCGCGGAGTGCCTCCGGATCCGTGGTGACGTTCTCCTCGGCGGTCATGATCGGACGGTCCTCCCCTGAGCGGGTTGTCGCGTGAGCAGATCGAGCACGTCGTCGGCCGGGCAGCGGCCGCGGACGACATAGCGGTGCGTGAAGTCCGCGACCGCCTGCCGCACGTCCGGGTCCGCGCCGAGCCTCGGCAGCGCCTCCAGCGCCGTCGTGAAGCAGGCCGTGGCGGCCTCGCGCAGCTCGGGATCGGCGAGGCCGAGCCGGGCCGCGTCGCGCCACAGCGGGTTGTGCGGAGCGGGCAGCGGACCCGCCCGCTCGGCGAGCGGCTTGACCGCGCGGTACGCGGTCTCGGCGGCCTGCGGATCGTCGAACAGGGCGGTGGTCACGGCGAGCGGCACCAGCCACCCGTCGTCGCCCGGCTGCGCGTCGATCATGCGGAATTCGAGGTGCCCGCGCGGGCGCACGGGCGGGAAGAGGGTGGTCAGGTGGTAGTCGAGATCGGAGCGGGTCGGCGGCCGCGGCGCGCCCGTGCGCGCCCACTCGCGGAAGGTCAGCCCGTCCGGCACCTGCCACGGCCCGTCGTCGGTGCGCACGCACATCACGGGCGCGTCGAGCACGTGCCGTGTCCACGCCTCGCGCGGCTCGGAGTCGAGGGGCACGCCGCCGGAACGGCCCACGTCGATCCGCTCCCACAGCAGCTGCCGCGTGGAGCGCCACCCGGTCGGACGGCCGGACAGCATCGGCGAGTTGGCGAACGCGGCCACCAGGACCGCGCCCAGCAGATGCGCGAGCCGCCAGCGCCGGCCGAGTCCCTGCGGGCCCGGCTCCTCGTGTCCCGCGTCCAGACACACCTGCACGGACGCGGACGAGCACATCATGGAGCGCCCGGCGGGCCCGGCCCGGTCGAGTGAGGCCTCCAGGGCGTCGTAACGGGGCTGATGGAGAACGCGTCGGGGCGGGAGCCACGGGTCGGTGCCGTGGCCGGAGAGGACGAGTCCGTGGCCGCGGAGCGCGGTGCGCACGGCGGTCAGATCGGCCCGCATGGCCGAGACGCATTCGGTGAGGGAGGTGGCGGGGAGCGAACTGAGTTCCAGCTGCCCGCCGGGTTCCACGGTGAGCGCCGAGCGCAGCGGCAGGGCGCGCAGTGCGACGTATGCCGCGTCGAGTCGTTCGGGTGGTAAGGGGAGCCACGGCTTCAGCAAGGGGCGTGGCTCGTGCACGATCCATTCCAGCTCGACCCCGACCTTGCGCGGTGGTCCGGTCTTGAAGCAGATGCCCCGTACCAGGGCCTCCGCCTCGGCCTCGGTGATCAGCTCACCGAGCGCCGTACAGTCTCCCTCGCTCATGGGGGGATTCCTCCTGGTTCGCACGTTCTCCATGGTCCCTGGTGGGAGCCATGCCGTCGATTCGGCCGCGTTGCCGACAAACAGCCCCTTCCGGGCGACGCAGACCCTCCACCCAAGACGGTTCGGGCGCCTCGCACAAGAGTGCCTCTGGACATCCCTTGGACTTCTTCGGACGCGGCGAAAACCTGTTGCCCGCGCGGTCACTGTGCGTACACGATGGATTCATGAACACGACGGGGGAGAGCACGGGGGAGGCGGCGTGAGCGCACGACTGCGCGAGCTCGCGCGGAGCACGGAGAAGATCGTCGAATCGGGGGAGTACGCGGGCGACGGGGGCCGCGTGGTGACGATCGGCGCCGCGGTGGCACGGGCGCGGGCGGGCACCAGGATGTACGGGCCCGACCCGGTGCCCGTGCCGCCGATATCGCCGGTGCACCGGACGAACGTCGAGGTCACGGGCGAGAGCAGCCTGGAGGCGGCGCGCCGCATGACGGGGGAGCGGCCGCAGCCCGTGGCCGTCCTGAACTTCGCCTCGGCGCGCAACCCGGGCGGCGGCTACCTGAACGGGGCGCAGGCCCAGGAAGAGGCCCTCTGCCGCTGCTCCGCGCTGTACTCGTGCCTGACCGAGGTGCCCGAGTTCTACGCCCACCACCGCGAGCACCGCGACGCCTTCTACAGCGACCGGGTCATCCACGCGCCGGGCGTCCCGGTGTTCCGCGACGACCAGGGCCGGCTGCTCGACACGCCGTTCGAGGCCGGCTTCCTGACGTCACCCGCGCCGAACGCGGGAGTGATCGCGCAGCGCACCCCGGAGCGGGTGCACGAGATACCCGCGGCCCTGGCCGCGCGCGCCGAGCGGGTGCTGGAGGTCGCGGCGGCCGCGGGGTATCGGCGGCTCGTCCTCGGGGCCTGGGGCTGCGGGGTGTTCCAGAACGATCCGGGGCAGGTGGCCGAGGCCTTCCGCGCCCTGCTCGAAGGGCGCTTCGCGGGCCGCTTCGAGCAGGTCGTGTTCGCCGTCCTCGACCGGGCGAAGGACGCGCCCACCCGCTCCGCGTTCGAGCGCGCCCTCATACCGACGGATCAGCGCCAGCCGTAGCGCTCCCGCAGCCGCAGCACCACCGTGTTGAAGCGGCCGCGGTCCAGGGCGCAGGCCTCGCGCCGCATCCCCTCGTCGTGCACGCGCAGTACGCGGTCCAGGTCCACCCACGAGTCCCGGCCGTCCTTGTCCCAGGGCCCCGAGCCGAGCGCCACCCACTCGCGGTCGCGGTCGTGCCGCTTGCTGGACAGCTGCACCGCCAGCAGGGTGCCGCCGGGCTCTCGGGCGACCACGAGCACCGGGCGGTCCTTGCCGCGCCCGTCGTTCTCCTCGTACGGCACCCAGGTCCACACGATCTCGCCGGGATCCGGGTCGCCGTCGTGCGCGGGCGCGTACTCGGTGCGTACCTTCCCGACCCGGGTCGGCTCGGCCTCCACCGTGGCCGTCGCGCCGCCGCGGCCGGGGTGTTCGTATGCGTGGTCATCCGTGTAGGCAGTCACGCGGGTCACGTTAGACGCCGACCGGCCCAATCCCTGCGGCGGGTACGCCGGATGGGCCGCAGGCTCGCCCCATGAATCGACGCCACAGCACCGTCCTCTGCGTCCTCGCGGGAACCCTCGCCCTCACCGCCGCGGCGCCCACGGGACCCGCGGCCTCCGAAGCCACGGCCTCCGAAGCCGCGCCCCCGCGCACCGTCTCCGCGTGGCTCCCGTACTGGGACCAGGAGGCCGCCTACCGGAACGCCCTCGACCACGCCGCCCAGATCCGCACCATCAGCCCCTTCTGGTACGAGACGAAATCCGCGGCCCGGGTCACCGGCCACACCGGAGCGGGCGAACGCCGCATCATCAACGGCCTGCACGCCCGCGGCATCCAGGTCGTCCCCACCGTCATGGAAACGATGAAGCCGGGAGCCCTGGCCAAGGTCCTGAACAGCAAGAAGTCCCGCGCCCGACACGTCGACGCGCTGCTCGCCGTCGCCCGCAGCCGCGCCTACGACGGGCTCGACATCGACTACGAGTCGATCGCCACCGCGTCCGACGACAAGTACCGCGCGGTGCGCGCCGGTTACACCGCCTTCGCCACCCAACTCTGCGCGCGCCTGCACGCGTCCGGCAAGCGGTGCTTCCTGACCGTGATGCCCAAGACCCGCTCGACGGGCCGCATCTGGGACTACGAGAAGCTGGGCGCCGCCGCCGACCGCGTGCGGATCATGGGATACAACCTGCACTCCGCGGAGGGCAAGCCGGGACCGCTGGCCTCGCCCCAGTGGTACGAGGAGATCCTGTCGCGCGCCACCAGGCAAGTCCCGCGCGCCAAGCTGGAGATGGGCCTGCCCGCGTACGGCTGGAACTGGAAGGTGGGCGGCGCCCGCGGCAGCGGCAAGAAGCGCGCCCGGCACGTCACGTCGAAGTCCGCCGAGGTGCTGCGCCGCAAGGTCGGCGCCCGCTACGCCCTCGACCCGCAATCCCGCACCCCCCACTTCACGTACAAGGAGGGCAAGGGCAAGAAGGCGACCCGCCGCACCGTCTGGTACCAGGACGCCGCGGGCACCGCCGCGCACCTCCCCGTCCTGCGCAAATACGGCGTACGGAACACGGTCCTGTGGGCGCTGAACTTCGAGGACCCGAAGCTGTGGAAGACCCTGGCGAGGGGCTAGGCACGGGGCTGGGCAGGGGCAGGCACAGGCGCTGGGAGCAGGGGCAGGCACAGGCGCTGGGCGGCGTCTGCAAGGATGCCGTACGTCATGGTGCAGATACCGAAGCAGCACTCCGCCCAGCCGGCCGCGCCCCACAAGTCCGTTCCCGGCGCCGTGCCCACGAGCGCCGACGTCGCACGCCTCGCCGGGGTCTCGCGCGCCACCGTCAGCTACGTCCTGAACAACACGAGCGCGGTCCGCATCAGCGAGCCGACCCGGCGGCGCGTCCACGAGGCGGCCAAGGAACTCGGCTACGTCCCGCACGCCGCCGCCCGCAGCCTGCGCGCAGGGCACACCCGAATCGTCCTCGTGCCGACCCCCGACGTGCCGATCGGGCCGCTGTACAGCACCTTCCTCAACGAGTTGCAGTGGGCGCTGAGCCGCCTCGACTACACCGTCGTGCAGTACGGCAGGGTGGGCCTGAGCGGCGACGCCGCAGCGCGCGCCTGGGCCGAGCTGCGTCCCGTCGCCGTGCTCGGCCCGGTCGGCATGGGCGCCGACGGCATCGCCGTGCTCCGCCGCTCAGGCGCCCGCGCCGTCATCACGCTCGGCCCGGAGCCGGTCGAGGGCGCGCACGCCCTGCTCACGGACCACCGGCACGTCGGCCGCGTCGCCGCCGCGCACCTCCTGTCCCGCGGCCACCGGCGGATCGGCGTCGTCATGCCGAAGGAGCCGGGCCTCGACACCTTCGCCGTGCCACGCCTGGAGGGTGTGCGCGAGGAGGGCGCGGAGACGGTGCCGTTGCGGCTCGCGTACGACGAGCAGGACGCGGCCCAAGTTGCCGCACAGGTAAGCGAGTTGGGGCTCGGCGCCGTGTTCGCGTACAACGACGAGTACGCCATGCTGCTGATGCGCGCGCTGCAGGACGCGGGCGTCGACATCCCCGGCGACGTCGCCGTGATGGGCGCGGACGATCTGATGCTGGGCCGGCTGCTGCGGCCCCGGCTGAGCACGGTGCGGCTCGATCTGCCGTCGGGCCAGGAGCTCGCCGAACTGGTGGACCGCCTGGTCAGGGAGCCGGACCAGGACGCGGAGCCGGAACCGCGCGAGGCGCTCGCGGTGACGCTGGTGGCCCGCGAGTCGGCCTGACCCTCGTGATCGCTGGGGGCGGACATGCCGCGAGGCGGCCGCCCGAACGGGCGACCGCCTCGGGGACAGTCGAGTGACGGGGAAGAGGGGCTTGGCTCAGCCCTCCTGTCCCTGCCCCTCCTGCTCGGCCTTCGCCTGCTGCTCGGCGACCGACGCGCGGACCTCGTCCATGTCCAGCTTGCGGGCCTGGCCGATGACGTCCTCGAGGGCCTCCTTCGGCAGCGCACCCGGCTGCGCGAACACGGCGACCTGGTCCCGCACGATCATCAGCGTCGGGATCGACTGGATCCCAAAAGCGGCGGCAAGCTCCGGCTGCGCCTCGGTGTCGACCTTGCCGAACACCAGGTCCGGATTGGCCTCCGCGGCCTGCTCATAGACCGGGGCGAACTGCTTGCAAGGCCCGCACCAGTCAGCCCAGAAGTCGATCAGTACGAACTCGTTCTCCGTAACCGTCTGATCGAAGTTCTCCTTGGTCAGCTCCGTGGTGGTGCTGCTCATGGTGTTTTCCCTCTTCCTGCTTCCGGGGTTCGGGGCGAAGCCGTCGGGGGCAAAGCCGCTGTGCACAACCGTCCGCATGTCGGACGTATTCCGCGCTCGTACCCATGTGCTCGGCACGCACACATCCGACCACACTGAGAGACTGGGCCGCATGACGGAAGCCATCGCGTACGACGTCGTAGTGCTCGGAGCCGGACCCGTCGGCGAGAACGTCGCCGACCGCGCGCGGGCCGGCGGACTGAGCGCCGCCATCGTGGAGAGCGAACTCGTCGGGGGAGAGTGCTCGTACTGGGCGTGCATGCCCAGCAAGGCGCTGCTCCGCCCGGTGATCGCCCGCGCCGACGCCCGCCGGGTGCCCGGCCTGCGCCAGGCGGTCCAGGGCCCGCTCGACGCCCCGGCGGTCCTCGCGCACCGCGACGACTACACCTCGCACTGGAAGGACGACGGCCAGGTCGGCTGGCTGGAGTCCATCGGCATCGACCTGTACCGCGGCCACGGCCGCCTCGACGGACCGCGCAGCGTCACGGTCACCGCCGAGGACGGCACGGTGACCCGGCTCACGGCGCGCCACGCGGTCGCCGTGTGCACGGGAACCCGCGCGTCGCTCCCACCCCTGCCTGGCCTGGACTCGGTCGAACCATGGACCAGCCGGGAGGCCACGAGCGCGGACCGGGTGCCGGGCCGCCTCATCGTGGTCGGCGGCGGCGTGGTCGCCACCGAGATGGCCACGGCCTGGCAGGCGCTCGGCTCGCAGGTCACGGTGCTCGTACGCGGGGGTGGCCTGCTGGAGCGCATGGAACCGTTCGCCGGGGAGCTGGTGGCGGACGCGCTGCGCGAGGCGGGCGCGGAACTCCGCACGGGCGTCTCGGTGAAATCGGTGGAACGCTCTGCCTCCGGCACGGTGGCGGCAACCCTCGACGACGGCACCACCCTCGAAGCCGACGAGATCCTCTTCGCGACGGGCCGCGCGCCGCGCACGGACGACATCGGCCTGGAGACGGTCGGCCTGGAACCGGGCTCCTGGCTGGACGTCGACGACTCCCTCCGCGTCACGAACAGCACCTGGCTCTACGCGGTCGGCGACGCCAACCACCGCGCGCTTCTCACCCACCAAGGCAAGTACCAGTCGCGCATCGCGGGCGCCGCGATCACCGCCCGCGCGCAGGGCGTCCCGCTCCTGGAGACCGACCGCTGGGGCGCCCACGCCGCGACGGCGGACCACGACGCGGTCCCGCAGGTCGTCTTCACCGACCCCGAGGCCGCAAGCGCGGGCCTCACCCTCGCCGAGGCGGAGGCAGCGGGCCACCGCGTCCGCGCGGTCGACTACGACATGGCGAACGTGGCGGGCTCCGGCCTCTACGCCGACGGCTACACGGGCCGCGCCCGCATGATCGTCGACCTCGACCGGGAGATCCTCCTGGGCGTCACGTTCGTCGGCCCCGGCGTCGGCGAACTCATCCACTCGGCGACGATCGCCATCGCGGGCGAGGTCCCGATCGACCGGCTGTGGCATGCGGTGCCGGCGTATCCGACGATCAGTGAGGTGTGGTTGCGGTTGTTGGAGACGTACCGCGGCTAGACAACCTTCCGGCGGCCCCGCCCGGAGGTGCGGGCGGGGCCGCCGGAAGGTCAGCCGGTACGACAGACGTCGAGGAACGTCCTGGCCGCGGCCGGCAGCTCCGGTTCCGTGACATCGCCGGGCTCCCGCGCATCGACATCCACCACGAAGTCCTCGACGACGTAGAACAGTTCGTTGAGTACGGCGAAATCCTCGTCCGAGATTCTCTGCAGGCTGCGGAACTCCTCCCAGAACCCCGACTCGAACGGCAATGCGTCGATTTGTCCGAAGGGGAAGAGTGGCGAAGGTCATTCCCCTTCCTTGGCTGCGGCTCGACCTCTCGGGGGTGGGGCCACTGCTTTTCATCTCAAAAGTTACAGCCCTGCCAGCGCCCGCAGTTCACTCATGGCCGGATTCTGCGCCAGTGTCGGGTATTGAGCTTCGAGGTACTCCAGGCCGTTGGAGATGAAGGACCGAACCTCGGACGTGTATGCGTCGAGCGAGCAGCTCGGGGCTGGTGCCAGTACGCCGCGTGTGGAGGTGAACTGTACCTGATTGCCCGCCAGTTCCAGGCTGATGACGTAGGTGTTCTCTGTGAAATCGATCTGCGCTGACCCATGTTTATGCAGGTTCTGCAGTGAATTCCCCAGGCTGAACATGATGTCGATCAATGGAACGTGGCTGGTCGAAAGGAAAGCGTGGTCTTCTATCGTGAGAGTGACCGGGTATTCAAAGAATCCGTAGCGTAGATCCGTCGCGGTGAGTGCCGCCAGGTCGACCCGGCCAGCCTGCCAGGCCTGTGCCCAGCCCGGATCGATGTCTCTGCGGCTGTCGGGCGTGTAATCGATTCTCAAGGAATTTCTCCCATGTGATTGCGGGAACCGGCCCCGCGCCTCCGGCCGAGCGCCCACCGAGGGCGGCCCGGCCAGAGGTGCGGGGCCGGGCCGCGACGGTCAGCGGACGCGGCAGGCGTCGAGGAAGGTCCTCGCTGCAGCCAGCAGTTCGCGTTCCGTCACATCGCCGGGATCCCGCGCGGTGACATCCGACACGAAATCCTCGACGACGTAGAACAGCTCATTGACGAGGGCGAAGTCCGCGTCGGAGATGTCTCGCGACCCTTGGAATTCCTGCCAGAATCTCGCTTCGAATTCGAGTGCGTCGATGTGCCCGGTTACGAACTGCTCCGCCATGGTCATATAAGGCGCGAGCGGAGGGCTCGGCATCGTGTTCTTCTCCATCACAGGCTCCCTCGCTCGACGACGTTCTTTGCCTGCTTCGCGCCTAGTTTCCATCCGCTGAGGAAGCTTCCGCTGCGATCCGTCATCACGTTCAGCCGCTTGGTCGCGTCATAGTAGTGGTACACGGGATCGCCCCGGTACGTTCCGGTGATCTTGAGGGTGCCCGTGCGATCGATATGGCTGCGCATCGCCGTCTCCCACTCCTTGCCTCGCTTGAACGAATAGCCGCCACCGTCGACACCAAAGTCCTTGGCGTGCTTGAACTTCTTCTTGAGGAGCTTGTCGTCGAACGTCGTGCCGATGCTGCGTGCGGCCTTGGCCGGATTCTTGGACTTCTTCGCCGCCTCACCCGCATCCGCGAGCCGCTCCAGATCCTTGAGCTGATCCGGCAGCTTCATAGCATCGCCGATGAGCGGGATGAAGCCCATGATGCCCAGGCCGGTTCCGAGCTTGTCGCCCTCGTCGGCGGAGCGCTTGAGGTCGTAGCCGTCGCAGGCCGCGCCAACGATGGGGATCCAGCCACAGCCGACGAGCAGGAGCTCCTTGACCATCTCCGGGTTGCCTTGCTCGCCCATCATCCCCGGGCAGACCGGGTATCCGGACCCGGTTCCGTTGCAGCTGTTGCCCGTGTTGGTGTCGGAGTCGGTCATTGCCGGGGCGCCACCGCTGCTAGTGCAGTGGTTCATGCCCATCGCGTAATAGCAGGTGGTGGTGGAACCGGTGCTTGCGGTGGTCGCCGTGCCGGACCGGCCGCCTCCGCCACCGCCGTAGCCGCCGCCTCCGTAACCGATGGTGTTGAGAACCGTCCCCACGGTGGCGATGACCGCGCCGACCGCGCCGCCGAGGACCGCTCCGACGAGCTGGAGCAGGCTGCCGAGGCCGCCGCCCTTCTTCAGGCCGGTGGGGTCACTGAAGGTGATCGGGCTGCTGTCGGCGTAGGCGTAGCCGTTGAGCGACTGGTGCTGGTCCAGGGAGAGCACCGGGTCGACGCTGACGAACTGGCCGATCCCCGGGTCGTATTCACGCGCCCCGATGTGCGTGAGACCGGTCGACTTGTCGGCGGGCTTGCCGAGGAAGCCCTTGTCGTCGGGCCAAGCCGAAACCGCCGCGCCCCGGCTCTCGCCGAACGGCGAGGTGTAGCGCTTGACGACGGCGTACGTCGTGGCGTCCAGGGCGAGTGAGGACGTGCCGTGGTGGTCCGAGGCGAGGAAGCTCAGCTTGCTGCCGGATGTGCCGGCGGTCGCCGTGCGGCAGGCGATGTTCTGACCGTTCGCCGCGTAGTAGCGGGTGCCGGACAGGGTCTTGGTGGTGCCCTTGGTCGTCAGGCGGACCTCCGTGGCGCCGAGGTAGAGGACGGTCTCGCCGTCGCCCTTGGCGCGCCGGATGAGCAACTGGCCGTCGGCGTCGTAGAGATAGGCCGTCTCGTCCGTGCCTTCGGTGGTCTTGGCCAGCTTGCCCTCTGTGTTCCAGTCGAGGGTCTGCTGTCCCGAAGGGCCGGGGCGCTCGGTGGTGTTGCCGGTCTTGTCGTACGCGTAGTCGTTGCTCGCGCTCCCGGTGGTCGTCTTCGTCAGCGGGTGGGGCTGGTTCGTCGGCGTATTGCCGTACGTGTAGTCGGTCGCGACGGTGCCGGCGGACTTGTGCTCGGTCTCCGTCTTGCGCTGGCCCGCCTCGTTGTAGGTGTACGAGGTCCAGTACGGCGCGGCTCCGTCGATGTTCGACTGGGTGCGGCCCGTGGTCGCGCAGTCCGCGGTCTTCGGTGTCCAGGCCTCGGTCAGACGGCTGTGACCGTCGTAGGAGAAGCACTGGTAGTCGGGCTTCGTGGTGCCGCCCTGTGTGGTGCCGTCGAAGATCGACGTGACGTTGCCCGCGTCGTCCTGGGCGAACTTCAGCTCCTGCGGCATGTAGCCGTGCACGTCGTCGGTGACGTACGAGCGGGTCAAGCGCCGGGTCCCGGCCTCGTAGTCGTAGTTGAGGTACGCCTTCTTCGCGGAACTCGTCCCGTCCATGCCGAGGGTGAGCTGCCGCAGATCACCCTGCGGCGAGAACGCCGCCCCCTGGAGATAGCCGCTCGCGCCCTTGGACGTGAGCTGCTGGCCGGTCGCGTTGTACGTGTACGAGACCGTCTCGGACGGCAGACCGCCGACAGCGGGCTGCGAGGACTGCGAGACGGTGCCGTCCAGGCGGTAACCGGTCGTGAAGGAGAGCGTCTGCGGGACGCCCGCCTTCACCAGGTCGTCCTCGGCCGGCAGCAGCATCTGGCTGCTCTCCACCTCGTACTGCGCCGAGTACTTGGTGACCTTCGCCGTGTACGCCTTGCCGCCGAGACCGCCGTCGTAACGGGTCGCCGTGTCCTGCTGTCCCTTGGCCAGGGTGTCGAAAGTCCACGCGGCCAGCTTGTTGGCATCGGTCTTGCTGGTCTGCCAGATACCGGTGCGGCGTCCGAGGTCGTCGTAGTCGGTGAGCAGGATTCTGCCCTCCGAGTCCGTTGACTTGATCTCTCGGTCGAGGGTGTCGTACCCGGATGTGGTGGCGCCGGTGTCCGGGTCGGTCGACTTGGTCACCCGGCCGAACAGGTCGTACTCATAAGACCACTTGGCTTGGTCCGGGCCCGTGATGGTCTTCTGCTCACCCGCGGGCGTGTAGGTCAGGTGCGTGGAGGTGTACGAACCCTCGGGCTTCGGGCTGCCGTACTCGCGCCGTTCCACGGTCTGCCCCAGCGCGTTGGTGACCTGCGCGGTGGCCTGGCCGCCGGACGGAGCGCTCGCGGTCACCGTGTCACCGGTGTACGTGCTCTCCGTGGTCCAGCGGGTGGCGCCGTACGTCTTGGTGGCCTCCTTGACCGCACGTCCCGCACCGTCGTACGTGGTGTCGGTCTGCTTGGGCGCCTGCCCGCCGTCGACCTGCACCGCGGTGCCGGACGGCGCCGCGCTCTCGTCCCAGATGTCCGCCTGCTTGGTCACCGCGAGGCCGCGGGAGTCGTACAGGGTCTGGCCGATCAGCCGTCCGCCGACCGGGGTCGGGGACTGCGTCTGGCGGGTGCGAAGGAGCGAGTCGAAGATCTCGTACGAGGTGTTGTAGCCCGAGCCGTCACCCTTGAGCGTGCTGGTCGACACCCACGGCATGGCCGAGTTGGTGACCTTGTACGCGTAGGTGTGGTTCGGCGTCTTGCCGAGCGCCTTGGAGCGGTTCGGCAGCCAGACCTTGGTGAGTCGGCCGAGACTGTCGAACTCCGACTCGGTGATCTTGCCGTTGGGGTCGGTGACCTTGATGGCGGAGCCGGTGCCGATGTCCACGGTGGTCGAGGTCTTGTACTTCTTGGTGTCCTCGACCGCCGTCGCGATCAGCGGGCCGGCCGCGGACGGGGTGTAGGCGGTGGTCGTGGTCACCAGGTTGTTGGTGTCCTTGACGACCAGTCCGCGCCCCAGCGAGTCGAAGGTGGTGCTGCTGACCTTCTGCCAGGCCGGAGTGCCACCGGAGTAGGACTTCGCGCGACCTGTCCAGGACGGATCGCCCTTCGTGGGCTTCTGGGTGGCGGACCAGCCCGTCGCGGTGTCGTTGTCGTAGACGATCGCGGTGTCCTCGACGACATCCCCGCGCCGGGAGGCGTCCCCCGGCAGGTCGAGCGAGGTGTCGGCCACCGAGCAGAGCTTCGCGACTTTGCGGGTGCGTGAGACAAGAGAGTTGATGCCCTCGTCCGCGTTGCGCGCGTACCACGTGCGGGTGCAGGTCTCGTCCCCGCTGACCGCGTCGTCGCCGCGGTCCTCGACCGTCTCCGGCATACCGAAGTCGTCGTGCGTGGTGACGGCGGTACGGATCCGGTCCTTGGCCGTGCCGCTGGAGGTGACGTTGGTGCGTTCGTGCGTGGCGCCGGTGCGCACGTAGTACGCCTCGATGTCCGCGTACGACTTGTGCTGCGTCGCCGTCCGCTTCGACCACGGGTCGGCGACCGAACCGGAGACCTCCGTCGCACCGTTGTACGTGACGGTCTCGCGCAGGAAACCGGCGTACTGGTCGGAGTCGGTTACCTCACCGGCCTTGATGCCGGACACCTTCGCAGTTTTGCGCTTGTCCGGGTCGGGCGTCTTGCCGTCGGACCCCAGGACGCGGTCGCCGTTCATGCCCCGCAGGTAGATCGTCACGGCCTTGGTCTGCGTGGTGTCGCTCGCGCCCGTGAGATGCGTGACCTTCTCGAAGCCGCGCCAGATCGACCAGGTGCGCTCCTTGGCCGGGGTCAGCGGGTCGTCGTTGTAGTGCCAGGCACCGCCACCCGCGTACTGGTAGCTGTGCTGCACGGCCTCGGCGCCACCGAACGGGTCGGTCGTGGAGACCGCGCTGACCGGGTACTTCTGGAACCAGTCGAGGATCGGCTCCTGCTCGCCGTTGGGCGACCACTTCACCGGATAGCAGCGCTTCGTGTTCTCGTCCGGCTTCGGCATGGTCTGCCCGTACACGCAGTCGGCCGCCATGTAGGAGACGATCGTCTGCGCGCCCGCCTCCGAGGTGATGGTCTTCAGACGGGGCCTCTCGAAGGAGAGGATGTCGTCGGACGCGCCGTCGACCCGGTTCGGCAGGAAGACGTGCGTGAACTTCACCGGGTCCATGGCGAGATCGGTGCCACGCTTGCCGGTGTGCTTGATCTCGTCGAGCCACAGGGACTGGTCGGTCGAGTCGCCGGTGTCACCCGGGTCCAGGTACAGCTGCTTGAACGACCAGTTGTCGACCGCCGCGAACCCGGGCGTGGCAGCGGCCGTGTCCCAGGCGTAGGTGGTGATGCCGGTCATCCGCTTGCGCGTGAAGAACGAAGGGCCCACGTTCCCCGTGCACTTGTCGCCCTCCTTGCAGATGGCGTCGTACGGCACGTCGGGCCAGTTGTCCCGCTTGTCCTCGGTCAGCGCGTCACAGCCGGTGCCGCTGGCGAGGCAGCGCTCCGCGTAGTCGAAGGTGACCTTGTTCGAAGCGGCGGGCGTCGCGGAGAACAGGGCGGCGGCGCGCTGGCCGTAGCGGATTTCCTTCAGGTAACCGCCGCGCGTGTACGCGGTGCCGGTGGTGTCGTCACCGAGCTTGTCGTAGTAGTTGGCCTCGTCCTCGTACCAGTACGTCGACGCGTTGCCGTGGGTGTCCTCGACCAGGTCGAGGTTCCAGCGCCAGGCCTGCTTCTTGTCGCGGCCCGAGAAACTCGTGCCGTCCGCGTAGCCGGGCTCGCCCTCGTCGTCGCCGAACACCGGCACCGTCCACACCGACTTGGTGCGGTCCGCGGAGCCCGCGCCGTCCAGCTTGTTCAGGCCGAAGGTGTAGACGGTGCCGTCGCCGGTCGTGACGGTCCAGTACTCGCCGTTGTCGTCACCGTTGTCGGCGCCCGTGTGGCGGACGACCTTGGAGGCGTCGTCGTTCTTCAGGCGCCAGGTGCCGCTGGTGTCGTCCTTGACCAGTTCGGTGGACTGGCCGTT
Organism: Streptomyces endophyticus; assembly: GCF_035798155.1. Taxonomy (NCBI): domain Bacteria; kingdom Bacillati; phylum Actinomycetota; class Actinomycetes; order Kitasatosporales; family Streptomycetaceae; genus Streptomyces; species Streptomyces endophyticus. The sequence goes on from NZ_JAOZYC010000129.1 coordinate 60,690, forward strand.
CAGGACGATCGAGGCGTTCTCGTACTTCCAGCACAGGTCGTACTTCTCGTCGTGGCCGTCCTCGTCGCACGAGCCGTACTGCCGCTCGATGTACGACGAGGTGATGTCGAAGCCCTCGCCGAGCGCCGTGCCCTGGTTGTTGGTCGTCGCGGTGCGGCCGTCCACGCTGCCGGAGTCGTAGGAGATCTCCAGGTCCGGCTGGGGGCCCGCCGCGGCCGGGGGAGTGCGCAGTGGATACGACCAGGTGAACGTGCCGGACGAGCCGCCGGCCTCCCACGTGGAGGACGCGGCGAGGGGAGTGGCCGCCAGATCGCCCGAACCCGACTGCGAACCCGCGGCCAGCGCGAGGACCATGGTCCGGTTGGTCGCGGTGCTCTGCGCGGGCGCGAAGGACAGCGGTGCGGTCAGCTCGTTCGCGGCCCGCTTGTTCGTGGACTTGAGCGGGGTGCGCGTACGGCACTTGGCCTTCGACGGGTCGTCGAGGGCGCAGCCGGGCAGTTTCTGGAGCTGGAGCCGGCCGGCCCAGTCGGCGCCGTAGGCGGAGGCGAACGCCGAGTAGTCCAGCGTGAGTTCGGCGTCACCGCCGCTCTTCGGGCCGGTGACCGTCAGGGCGACGCCCTTGATGCCGAGGCGTTCGGCGGTCTTCTGGTCGAGGACGTTGACCTCGACCTCGGACGCCGCCCGCTTGCGGCCTCCCGGCTCGGAGAGCTCGACGGGGAGCCTGCCGGGCTCGGCCGCCGGGCGGTCCTTGCTCAGCTTCGCCGTGCCCTTGTCCGGCCAGTTGACGGCACGGTTCTGGTCGCCGCGGGCGCGTCGTGCGGCGGCGGCGTCGGCCTTCGCTCCGTCGGACACGGTACGGGCGGCCTTCGCGTTGGCCTTCGCCGTCAGCGGCGAGACCTTGGCCGAGCGGGCGTCCGTCAGGTCGGGGCGGCCCAGCGGATCGGGCCGGTCCGCCGCGAATGCGGCCGGTGACAGCAGACCCGGCAGCATGGCCAGGCCCACGCCGAGCGAGAGCCGCCGCATCCAGCGGCCACTGCCCGTCTCGTCGGTCCGGCCGCTTCTGGGCAGCCGGTACTTCCCCAAGGGGTTCATGGAGGTTTTCCTTCTGCGCCCGTCACGTCGTCCGGGCACGCGACGACCCCGCCGCGGGCGGCGGAGGTCGGGTGGGTGTGGGGTGGTCCCGGCCGGGGCTGCTTCGCCCCGGCCGGGATCGTGCTGCTGTGGCCCTACAGCGCTTCGGCGCCGAGTACCTGCGTGGCGATCTGGTCGGCGCTCATCGCGCCGGTCCAGATCCGCAGTTCCTCCAGGGAGCCGGGCAGATAGCGCCCGGTGGTACCGCTCTTGCTGCCGCGGCCCACGGCGATCGTGCCCGTGCCCTGCTGTGCGGCGGTGAACCCGGCGTCATCCTCGGGGATCTGGTCGAACTGCCCCACGTACAGGTGGAGTTTGCCGTAGCGGGTCTGCGACTCGGCGGGATCGTCCGGGTCGGTCCACTCCCAGGCCTCCTGCGCGTCGAAGACGCCCGTGACCTGGACCCAGGTGTCGGTCTCCGCGATGTCGCCGCCCGGCACCCGGGCGCTCTGCGTGGCCTTGCCGTCGGCGCCGACGGCGGTGCGGGTGAACTTCCACTGGTAGACACCGTCGGCCGGCTTGACCACCGACAGCGCCCACGAGGACTCACCGGCCGACGCCTGCTGGCCCGCGACCTGCGCCTCGTACCCGACCGGCTTGGCCGCCAGCTTCGCCGAGTCCATCTGCACCCGCGCTGTCACCGTGAACGAGCCGGACTCGTCGGTCACCGGACCGGATGCCGAGGCGTGGCCTGCGGTGCCGTCCAGCACGAGTCCGTTCTGTTCGTCGAGCGCCGCGCCCGCCGTCGACAGCTTCAGCGCCGGTGCGGGATAGGACGAGAGCTCCTTGAGTTCTGTACCGGTGGAGGACGCGGCGTCCCAGTGCGCCACCAGCTCATTGGCCGGGACGCTGTTCTCCAACAGCTGGGCCTGCTCGGCGACTTCGTCGCCGGTCAGGGCGCGCTGCCACACGGAGGCTTCGTCGACCCGGCCGCGGTAGTTCTCGCCCCAGACGCCGCCGACCAGGGAGCGGCCGAACTGCATGCCGCCGGAGGAGACCCACGGCATGTAGGTGCTCGACGCCGTGTTGAGGACGACCGGACTGCCCTGCGGGCGACCGTTGACGAACAGCTGGATGGTGTCGTTCGCCTTGTCCGTGTCGCCCTTCGTGTCGAACACGCCGGTCAGATGCGTCCACACCTTCAGCGGCGGCTCACCGGACTCGGAGAACGAACGCAGGTACACCGGGCTGGACTTGGTGTCGGTGGCGGTGCGGTTGAACACCCACTTCTTGTACGACGCCGAGTAGTACAGCGTGAACGCCGAGGCGTTGGTGCCGGGCGCCGCCAGGACCACCTTGGTCGACGAGATGTCCGTCAGATAGGCCCAGGCCGAGACGGTGAACGAGTCCTTGGTGTTCACCGCCGGGGACGCCGTGGCCGCGTAGCCGTCCCGCGGATTGTCGGCCGTCGCGTCGTTGAGGTACAGCGACGAGTCGTTGTCACCGCGCCGCGCCAGCGTCGACCAGCCGGAATGGGTGGTCTGCAAGGTGGCATCGTGCCGGGTGCCCTCGGTCGCGGTGTCCTTGGCCACGGTGACACCCGAGTCGGGCGCACCGTCGTCGAAGTGCCAATTGCCCACGGGCCCGGCCGCGGGAGACACCTTGAAGGTGAACTCCGCCGGGGTGCCCCAGCGGCTGCGCACGTCCTTTGCCTCCACGGACAGCACCTGCGTACCGGACAGGGAGGGCGTGACGTTCGGCACCGTGACGGTCGAACCGGTGACGGTCTTCGTCTCCTTGGCCGAGGTGGTCAGCAGCCGCCAGCGGTAGCCGGTGATGTCCTTGTCGAGCGCGTTCGGCTTGAAGGTGAAGCTGCCCGGCACACCCGGACCGCCCTTGCCCTCGCACAGCGTCGCCGTGCACGAGGTGTAGGGCGAACCCGCCGTGATCGTGGGGGCCTTGGGCGCCGTCGAGTCGATCTTGAAGTAGCACCACGAGGAGTACGAGGAGAACAGGTCACCCGACTTACCGCCGTAGGACCAGTGCGACTGCGTACGCGACTTGAGCCGGTACAGGCCGCCGTCCGCCCGGTCGGAGGTGCGCATCCGCTCGACGGTGCCGTCCGGGTCCCACCCGGAGTCCGGCCGGTAGCCCGACCACACCTGGTGCCAGGCGGCGTCGTCGCCGCGCTCTACGATGAACTCGGCCTGCAGCGAGCCCTCTTCGTCACCCTTGTTGTGCTCGACGAGCGTCTGCACCGCCGCCTGCACCATCGGGTCGATCCGCGTGACCGTCAGCGGGGAGGAGGACGACTTGTTGCAGTACGCGGTGGTGCCGTCGCCCGGGATCACTCCCACGCTGGTGGGCACACCGGGCTTGTACGCGTAGTTGACCTTGAGCTCGGCGTTGTCGTCGAACCGCTTCCAGGCCTCGGGGTCGCCCTCGTCCTTGGCGCGCAGCATGAGGGTCAGGCGCGAGATCTTGCCGTCGGCGAACTTCCGTACCGTGGAGGCGAGATTCTCGTCGCCCTCGTCCGGGTTGTCGTTGAACTCGACCCAGGCGTCCGGCTGGTCGGGGCTGCAGTTGGTGCCGCGGCCGTTGGATATGTAGCGGTCGCCCATCTGATCGAGCTGGCTCGGGCCGGGCCAGCGGGTGCCTTCGGAGATGTTGTTGGTGCGCTCCAGGTCGACCCACTTCGGATCGCAGGAGAACGACCAGGTGTTGTACGCGCGGAAGGTGGCGTCGAGGATGTGCTTGCCGGCGAGCTTCGAGGGCGAGAACTCGAAGTACATGCGGTTGGTGTAGTTGCTGCCGCAGTAGTACGGACCGGAGACGCTGCAACGCCCGACACCGTAATCGCCGTTGAACTGCCAGAACTTGTCACCGTCAGAGGACAGCACGGTGCGCTCGGACACGCCGAGGCCCACCGAGGGGTCGATGCGGACGGGATAGACGGTCCGGTCGCCACGCAGCAGGTCCAGATCGGGTTTGACGGAGACGGACGTGCTGCCGACCCGCACGGGCATCACGGCACTGTTGTCACCGGCACGGGGCTGAGTGCCCTCCTCGACCGGGTCCGGTTCCTCCGCCTCGGCCGCGGCGGTGGTGATCCGGCTAGCGGTCTGCGGCCCCGCGGCCTGACTGGCCGAGTCCCACATTTGCCCGGCCGGCCCCTTGAAGATGGTGTTGCCGTTGTCGTCCACGGCGCGCAGGCCGCCGCCGGCGCCGGTCACTATCTGCAGACCGGTCGCGGAGGCCGTGAGCTTGATCTGTTCCAGCGCGGGATTGGCTGCGGCTTCGGCGGACTTGACGACCAGGACCTCGCGATAGCCCTCGGTCGTCGCGGTCAACTCCAGGTCGACCCCGTCGAGAACCTCCGCGTAGACCGCCTTCGCGCCGTCCAGTCTCGGCTCGGGCAGCCTGTCCGCCCAGCCCAGTCGCACAGTGCGCTGTTCGCTGCCGAGCTCGATCAGCTTCGCGCCGTCGCCTCCGCCGGAGAACGACAGGTCCACCACGGCCGACTTCGGACCGACCGTTCCGTCGCCGCGCTTCTCGAGCGTCACGTCCACGGGCTGCCAGCCGCCGTCGTCCCCCTTGACGCGCTGCGGCACGGCGGACTGGGTGAAACTGTAGGTCCCGTCCGGATTGGCCAGCGTCATGGAGTATTCGGTGCGCTCCCCGACGACCTCCACGGGCTCACCCGCAGCGACCGCGCGGGCCGTCGCGGACTCGTGCGTCATCGATCCGCTCATAGCGGCCTGCGGCGCCGTTCCGGTCGTGGCCGCCGCTGTCCCCCCGAGTACCTGCAGCGAGGCGAGCAGGGCTAACGCCGTGATGGCGGCGGCTCCCCCTGAGCTGCGACGTCTTCGCCGGTCCAACCTATGACGCCTGTGTGTACGCACGTCCCCCACCCCGTTTTTACGTGTTCTTCACATGTGCTGGGGCAGTAAATATCATTCCGCTTGTCCGGTCAAGCTCGTGATCTTCATGGAGCTGTCGGTCAATGCGCCTACTGCGCACCTTGGTTGGCGTCAGGTGCCTCTGGTTCAAGCCAACGGGCAACGTCGAGATCACAGCTTGCGGGACGCTGCAGTGCACGCTCCTCCACTCCCACTGGGAGCTCATGCGCACGATGTCAACCGGTCGTCCCGGTAGGTTTGTATCTAACGGCGGCTGCTGGAGACGTACAGGGGCTGACGTGTGGGGGCTGGGCAACTGCCGTTGAGTGCAAACGGTGGAGGCGGCCCGGCCCGAGATGCGGGCCGGGCCGCAATGATCAGCCGGCTCGGCAGCGGTCGAGGAACGTCTTCGCCGCGGCCAGCAGCTCCGGTTCCGTGACATCACCGGGCTCCCGCGCATCGACATCCGGCACGAAGTCCTCGACGACGTAGAACAGTTCGTTGAGTACGGCGAAGTCCGCGTCCGAGATTCTCTGCGGGCCGCCTTGGAACTCCTCCCAGAACCGCGACTCGAACCGCAACGCGTCGATCCGTCCGGAGACGAAGAGTTCGGCCATGCCCGCATAGGGCGCGAGCGCCCTCGAAGGTTCAGCGCTGGGCTCCATCGTTTTCACCTTGCTCATTTCGTTTCCAGGGGTGCGGCGGTTTCCGTCGGCGGCGCCTACCGCTGCTCGTCGCACATGCCTTCCTCCAGTTGCTGGATGTCCCGGTCGCCGGATCCGACACAGGTCCAGCGGACCGGATCCTGGTACTCCCAGCTCGTGGGGTCGGCGAGGAGCGTGTCCAGGGCCTGGCCAGTCACCTCTTCGCTGGTGAGGAGCGCGGGCCATTCGTCCGACTGGAACACCTTGATGAAGCCGAGGCGCTGCCAGCACCGGATCAGACGTGTGAAGCGCGGAATGTGCGTCCGCCACTCCTCCTCGTCCTCAGTCTCCGAGAAGTCGGCCAGGAGAGCCCAGAGGTCCGACCCCTCTCCTCCGTTGATGAAGAGGCAGTACTCGTCGTCCCGCCATTCCTTCACCGGACGTGTCCCCCCAGATCACGGATCTCTGTCATGTCGACCATTCGACAACCCAGTTACCCTCGTCGAAGAACTGCTCCAACGAAGCGAAGTCCTCCACCCACTCGTCGCCCCCAGCAACCTTCAAGTCGGGGTCGGCGGCGGTCAGCACCAAGAAGCTCGGTGGGTCGTCGGGGGGCTTCTGGATGTATACGTAACGCCCCTGCTCGTCGCCCGAAACGATCCGCCCCAGCGCTTCCACCTGGATCATTTCGCTTCCTCGATGCTCCGGTCGCCCGGGGCGACACAGATCCAGCGGGTCGGTTCCTCCTGGTACTCCCAGCTGGCCGGGTCGGCCGGACACTCGTCCGAACGGAACACCTTGATGAACCCGAGCGGCTGCCAGCAGGAGATCAGGCGCGAGAAGCGCAGAACGTGCTTGTTCCACTCCTCCTCGTCCTCGCTCTTCGTCCAGTCGGAGAGGATGGCCCAGAGATCGGCGGTCTCGGTGCCATTGATGTAGAGGCAGTATTCGTCGTCCTGCAAGTCTTTCACTGCTTGTAACCCTCTACCCTCAGTTCAAGGTTGGATTTCCGGCCGGCGGAATGTGGATGGGGGCGAGGACACTGCTTCACGCCCCGGCGGTTACAGCCCTGCCAGCACCCGCAGTTCGTGCATTGCCGCATTCCGCACCAGTGCCGGGTATTGAGCTTCGAGATACTCCAGGCCGTTGGCGATGAAGGACCGGACCTCGGACGTGTATGAGTCGAGCGAGGAGCTCGGAGGCGGTGTCGGAACGCCACGCGTGGAGGTGAACCGCACCTGATCGCCCACCAGTTGCAGGTGGATGACGTAGGTGTTCTCGGTGAAATCGATCTCCGTCTTCCCGTCGGTGTGCAGGATCTGCAGTGAGTGTCCCAGGCTGAACATGATGTCGATCAATGGAGGCCGAGAAGCCGAAAGGAAAGCGTGGCCTTCGACGGTGAGGTCGACCGGGTACTCGAAGAATCCGTAGCGCAGATCCGTTGCGGTGAGTGCCGCCAGGTCGATACGGCCGGCATGCCAGGCCTTTTCCCATCCCGGACCGATGTTATGGCGACTGTCCGGCGTGAAATTGATCTTCAAGGGACTCCCTCCGTCTTCTCTGGCCAGGTTCGGCGTCAGGCGGGTTCACTAGGGATCTTGCCTGATGGCTGCCAGGTGCCCAAGTGGGTTTGTACTCAACGGCGGTTGCTGGAGACGTATGGGGCCAGCAGTCGCCGGTGAGTACAAACGGCAGAGGTCGGGAGGGCCCTCCGCCAACCCCCTTCCGTCACCTCCTGAACTAAGTTCCGCAGCAACTCTTGACGCAGGATTCACAACCCTGAAGCATGCGTCGCCAAGAGAGCGCTCCCACCACCCCCACTCGTTCATTTCATGAACAAGGAGAGCCGCTGTGACTCGCTTCCCCCTGCCCTTATCGCGCCGCACCGTACTCGGCGCGGCCGCCATCGGCGCGGCGCTGCCCGCCCTCGGGGCGACGTCGGCGCCGGCCGCGCCCGCGCGCCGCAAACCCCTCGCCGCAGGCGGTGACCTCGGGCCCAACGTGATCGTGTTCGACCCGTCCACGCCCGGCATCCAGGCCAAGCTGGACGAGATCTTCAAGCAGCAGGAGTCCGCCCAGTTCGGCTCCGGCCGCTACCAACTGCTGTTCAAGCCGGGCACCTACAACGGACTCAACGCCCAACTCGGCTTCTACACCTCGATATCCGGCCTCGGACTGTCCCCGGACGACACCACCATCAACGGCGACGTCACCGTCGACGCGGGCTGGTTCAACGGCAACGCCACGCAGAACTTCTGGCGCAGCGCCGAGAATCTCGCGCTGGTGCCGGTGAACGGGACGAACCGGTGGGCCGTCGCCCAGGCCGCCCCGTTCCGCCGCATGCACGTGCGCGGCGGCCTCAACCTCTCCCCGGACGGCTACGGTTGGGCCAGCGGCGGCTACATCGCCGACAGTCGCATCGACGGCACCGTCGGCCCGTACTCCCAGCAGCAGTGGTACACCCGCGACTCCTCGGTGGGTGGCTGGCAGAACGCCGTCTGGAACATGGTGTTCTCGGGAGTTGAGGGCGCGCCCGCGCAGGCGTTCCCGAACCCGCCGTACACCACCCTCGACACCACCCCCGTCTCCCGCGAGAAGCCGTTCCTGTACCTGGACGGCGCGGACTACAAGGTGTTCCTGCCGGAGAAGCGGACCAACGCACGCGGCACGACCTGGGGCAGCGGCACCCCGCGCGGCACCTCGCTCCCCTTGAGTCAGTTCTACGTCGCCCAGCCCGGCGTCAGCGCGAGCACCCTCAACGCCGCCCTCGCCCAAGGGCTCAACCTCCTTCTCACGCCCGGGATCTACCACCTGGACGCCCCGGTCCAGGTGAACCGCGCGGGCACCGTCGTCCTCGGCCTCGGCTACGCCACCCTCGTCCCGGACGGCGGCGTGACGGCGCTGAAGGTGGCGGACGTGAACGGCGTGCGGCTCGCCGGGTTCCTGGTGGACGCCGGGACCGTCAACTCGCCCACCCTGCTGGAGATCGGGCCGCAGGGCGCCTCCGCGGACCACTCCGCCGACCCCATCACCGTGCAGGACGTGTTCGTCCGCATCGGCGGCGCCGGCGCCGGCAAGGCCACCACCAGCCTGGTCGTCAACGCCCGGCACACCATCGTCGACCACACATGGGTGTGGCGCGCCGACCACGGCGAGGGCGTGGGCTGGGACACCAACCGAGCCGACTACGGCGTCGTCGTCAACGGCGACGACGTGCTGATGACCGGCCTGTTCGTCGAGCACTTCAACAAGTACGACGTCCAGTGGTCCGGTGAGCGCGGCCGCACGATCTTCTTCCAGAACGAGAAGGCGTACGACGCCCCCAACCAGGCCGCCGTCCAGGACGGCAGCACCAAGGGCTTCGCCGCCTACAAGGTCGCCAACTCCGTGACAAGCCACGAGGGTTGGGGCCTGGGCTCGTACTGCTTCTACAACGTCGACCCGACGATCGTGCAGCACCACGGCTTCGCCGCCCCGAACACACCGGGCGTGAAGTTCCACGACCTGCTCGTGGTGTCACTGGGCGGCAAAGGCCAGTACGAACACGTCATCAACGAAACCGGCGCCGCCACCTCGGGCAGCGACACCGTCCCGTCGACCGTGGTGTCCTACCCCTGACGGACGACACCGGTCCTGGACGGTCGGCCGCCGCGGCGCCGACCGTCCAGGGTCTTCCGCACGCGCGTAGACCCTGGCACGATCTGGGCCGATCCACCTGCGTCACAGCTGTCACACCCCACTCAGGCACTGGCAGGAAGGCCGCGATCCCCATGCGTATCCGCTCCGCGCTCACCGCACTCGCCCTCACCACGGCGGCACTCGTCGCTCCCGGCTTCGGCGTGCTGACGACCTCCACCGACGCGTTCGCCGCCACGAAGATCTCGCACGCGACGGCGACGTCGATGTTCCGTTCGGCCGGGATCACGTGGTCCTCGTCCGGCGGCTGTTCCGACCGCAACGTGTCCACGTGCACGTCGTTCGACCAGCTCAATCTCGCCACCGCCCAGGGTGCCCAGACGCTGAAGTCGGCCAGTGGGTGCGCGCTCAACATCACGGGTGGCACCGAGACCGGCCACGCGAGCGGCACGTACTCGCACTGGAACGGCTACAAGCTCGACTTCGGCAAGAACACCTGCGTCACGAACTACATCAAGAACCACTTCACCTACATCGGCCTGCGCGGCGACGGCGCCCCGCAGTACAAGGCCGGGTCCGGCAACGTGTACGCGGACGAGGGCAACCACTGGGACGTGACGTTCTACAACTGTGGCGGCTGCTGACCGCGGCCGCCCCTCCCGACTCTGTTTGTCCGTCGTTCCGTCGAAGAAGGTGCAGTCATGAGCCGCGAGCCCGCGAGCCCCTCGTTCCCGCCCGCCAGACGTGCCGTCCTCGGCGGGACGTTGGCCCTCGCCGCCGCGGCCCTGACGCCAGGGGTCGCCGCCGCCTCTCCGCGGCGACCCGACCGCGGCGCACGCCCGTCCACCGCCACGTACGCCACCGACGCCACGTACGCCAACGACGCGACGACGTCCGGCGGCGACCCCCACGTGCTGTTCGACGAGCCCAGCGGCTACTACTACGCGTACTGCACGGGCGGTTCGGACGACGGCTACTACTTCGGCGTGCACCGCTCGCCCGACCTGTCGACGTGGGAGCGCCTGCCCGGTGGGGCTTTGCGCGCCGACGACCCGAAGCAGTGGGGCAAGGACTGGTTCTGGGCGCCGGAGGTCTACCGCAACCCCGACACCGGCCTGTACTACCTGTTCTACGCGGCCCGCATGGGCAGCACCCTGGCCGAACAGTACTTCCGCTACCCGGACTTCGAGGAGCCGTGCTCGATCGGCGTCGCGGTGTCCCGCACGCCCGAGGGCCCGTTCCGCAACATCGACGACCGGCCGCTGGACTACCACCCGTACAAACCGGACTACCACGACGTCAACCTGATCATGGACGCCGATCAGCTCACCCCGCCGGCCACCGAGGAGGAGGGGCGCACCGCGCCGCTGGGCTCCTACATCCCGATGATCGACCCGAACCTGCTCTTCGACGAAGGGCGGATCTACCTCTACTTCTCCAGCAACGCCTACCGCAACTGGGTGTGGGACACCGGCCTCGGCAAGTACGTCGAGGAGTCCAACATCGCCGCCGTCGAGCTGACCACGCACTGGTGGCGGGACCCCGAAGGCGCGACCATGCCCACCATCCACCCCCGTTACGTCGACGCCAACGCGCGGACCGGCTCCGGAACGGGTGGCGCCGACGGGCGGCGCCGGGACGGGTTCGTTCCCGTCCTCACCTACGCGGCCGACCCGCAGTCCTGGGAGGACGCACACGTCAACGACCATGCGACGTCGGGTGGTTCGAAGAAGGACCGCCGCTGGGAAGAGGGCTCCACGGCCTGGCGGCACGACTACGTCCACGCCGGTGAGCGGCGCACCTTGTACTACCTGACCTACTCCGCCAACAACTTCGAGAACCAGTACTACGGCGTGGGCTACGCCGTCGCGGAGCATCCGTTGGGCCCGTGGCGCAAGTACCCGAACAACCCGGTGCTCTCGCAGAATCCCGACGTCGGGATGTACTCCACCGGCCACGGCAGTCCGGCCTCCTCACCGGACGGCAGCGAGCTGTACTACGTGCACCACGGCCGGACGTCGCCCACGTCGCCCGACCGCGTCGTCTACACCGAGCGGCTGCGCATCGACGATCACCACGCTGACGCTGGCGCCGCGGGCCGCCCGTTGCTCACCATCGACCAGTCCACCGGCGACGAACCCGTGCCCGCCGGGACCGCTCCGTTCACGCTCACTGTCGGGCCGGCCGCGGTGCGCGTGGGCGGAGCGGTGGACGTCGCCTGCGCGGTGCGCAGTGCCGCGGGCGCCGCGTTCGACCTGTCGGCACCGGAGAACCGGGTGCGGGCCGAACTCCGCCCGGCCGGCCCGGCGTCGGTACGCGTCGAGGACGGCACGGTGACACTCCGCGGGCTGCGCAGGGGCACGGCACGGCTGACGCTGGTGTACCAGCGGCGCCGGGCGGACGGGTCGTACCGCGACGTGCACCAGGCACGCCACGGGGGACGACCGGAGGCGGTGAAGGTGACGGTGCCGGTCGTGGTGCGGTGACGTGAGGCCGGGAGCGCGCTCCGATCGATGTCACCGATGTCACGGGCGTCACCGATGTCGCCGCTATCGCTGATGTCGCCGAGGTCGCGACGTGGGCGATGTGGGCGATGTGGGCGATGTGCGCGACGGTGTCTCAGTCGCGGTCGGCCGCGTACTCATGGATCCAGGCGAGGTGACGCTCCCAAGCGTCGGGCGCGCCGAGGCGTGCGTTGCGCGCCTCGGCGCGGGCCCCGTCGGGGAGGTGAAGGACGTCGGCCGTCGTGATCGAGGCGACCTGCACCTTGCGGGTGCGCTCCAGGCGCCGCACCTGGTAGCGCAGCCGCGCCGGCTCCCAGTCCTCGCCCCGGGCGAGCGCGTCGGTCAGGCAGTCGGCGAGGACGATCGCGTCCTCGATCGACTGGTTCGCGCCCTGGCCGTGGTGGGGGACGAGCGCATGCGCGGCGTCCCCGAGCAGGGTGACGCGTCCCTTGCTCCACTGGTGCAGAGGCGGCCGGTGGAAGAGCCCCCAACGGTCGCCGGTCGGCACCGCGTTGATCATCTGGATGACGGCGGGGTGCCAGCCCTCGAAGGCGGCAACATGTTCGCCGGGCGTGCCGGGCGCGAGCCAGGCCTGTTCGGGCCATGGCCCCTCAAGTCGCTTGACCAGCAGGAAGTTCTGCTCGCCGCTGCCGATCGGGTAGTGGAGCAGGTGGCCGCCCGGCCCCATCCAGAACTGGATCGCCGCGGGGTCCGGGAGAAGGTCCAGGTGCTGAGGCCCGACGATGCCGCGCCAGCCGTAGCAGCCCGAGAAGCGGGCATCGTCGTAGCCGACGACCTCACGGCGCAGCAATGACTTCGCGCCGTCGGCGCCGATGACCAGGTCGGCCTCCGCACGGTCCCCGTCGGCGAAGTGCAGGACCGCCGCCGCGGCGCCGCTGTCGTCGATGCGTACCAAACGCTTCCCCAGGTGGAGGCCGACGCCGCCGAGGGCACTGGCGAGCAGCTGCTGGATGTCGGCACGGTGGATGCCGTAGTACGGCGCCCCGCACCGCGCCCGGTAGGCCTCGCGGGAGAGCACCCGGCCGATCACGCGGCCGTCCCGGCCGTCGCGGAAGACCAACCCGTCGACGTCGGCGGCCTTCTCCGCCAGCCCTTCGCCGATGCCGGTCCGGTCGCGGAGGAAGCGGGTCGCGTTCGCCGACAGCGCGACCGCCGCACCCACCTCGCGCAGTTCCTCGGCCTGTTCGTACACGTGAGGTTCCAGGCCCTGCCTGCGCAGCTCGACGGCGAGGGTCAGTCCTCCGATCCCCGCGCCCACGATGGCGACCCTCCGCCCTGAGTTCACACCCGTCATGCTCGACTCCTCATCGCTCGCTCGGTCGATCGCTCGGTCGATCGGTCGGTCCGACGCTAGGCGGGGTGCGCGGTGACCGGCATCGGCCCGCAGTGGCAACCTTCACCACCGCGGTCCGACAGTGTGTCGGAGCGTGTCTACGATGCGTTCATGCAGCGGATACCCGACCTGGACGACGCGGTCCAGGACCTTTCCGAGGCCGTCGGGCACCGGCTCATCCTCATCGACGAGACGATGCGCGTGGTCGGCTACTCCATCCACGAGAGCGAGACCGACCGCGGACGGCTTTCGCACGTCCTGGCACACAGCGACTCGTGGGACCTGCCACGAACCACCACTCATGCGTACTGCGTCGAGCCGGTGCCGGTACTCGGGGAGTGTCTCTTCCTGCGACTCGCCGACCGGAATCACCGGATCACGGGCTACCTGGTTCTGGTGCTCGGCACGGAGCGCGTTCCGGTCGATGTGCCCGACAGACTGGTGGCGGCGGGCCCGTCACTCGGTGACCTGCTGGCCCTCCGCGGCCTCCGCGCCGAGCGGGAGCTCGCGCGTTCGCGGAGTCTGACTGTCGACCTGGTCACCGGTGGCCCGGAGCGGCGGGCGGCCGCGGCCGAGGCGCTCGTGTCCGAGCGGATCCTCAGCGCATCGGGGCGGTACTGCCCGGTCGTGCTCGGCACCGACCCGCGCACCGCCTCGCCCCGCGACGGCGAAAGGGCGGCTCTGGCCGTCACGGTGACGCTCAGGTTCGTGGCCCAGGCCTCGACCGCTTCCGCGGCCGGTGCGCCGCTGCCCGACGGGCTTGGAGTCCTGCTCTTCCCGCGGCCGGTCGTCCAACACCGGCTGACCCGCATTCTCGAACAGCCGCAGGTCGCGGGCGTACGCGCCGGTATCGGCCCACTGGTCGGGCTGACCGACGTCCACCGTTCCTTCGAGCGCGCACGGCTGGCCTGGCGTGCCTCCTACTTCGCACCGCAGGACCACTCGACCGTCACCGACTGGGAGCAGGTGGGCCTCGACGGCACGCTCGCGCGGCTGCCGCTGGAGACACTCGGCGTCGACGACCTTCCACCGCCGGTCCACCGCCTGATCACCGCGGGCCTCAGCCTTGAGCTCCTGACGACGCTGGACCGCTACCTCGACCGGGGCGGCGACGCCCAGCAGACCGCTCGGGTGCTCGGCATCCACCGCTCGACGCTCTACTACCGGCTCGGCAAGATCCGTTCCGCCGTCGGAGACGACCTCAGCGACGGCCGACTGCGGCGCGAGCTCCACACGGGTCTGAGGATCGCCCAACTCGCCGGCCTCGGGCCGTGGGGCGGCCGATAGCCGGTCAGCGCGCCGAGGACTCCTCCTTGGCGTATCGGTACAAGTCCTGGGAGGTGTCGATGAGTTCCTTCTGTTCCTCCGTGGAGCCGACCATCGGCTGGGAGCCGTTGAGGGGCAGTTGTGCGCTCTCCGGCAGGAACTTGACGGTCACCAGGCCGATGACTCCCGCCGCCATCAAGTAGTAGGCGGGGATCAGCTTGTTGCCGGTCGCGTTCACCAGTGCCTCTGTCACCAGCGGGGTGGTGCCTCCGAACGCCGCCACGGCGAAGTTGAAGCCGATGCCCATCGCCGCGTACCGCACCGCGGTCGGGAACAGTGAGGGCAGCGTGGCGGCGCTCGGCGCGGCGAAGCATGCGAGGAGCGTCGACAGGATCAGCACGCCGAAGATGGGTGGCCAGGTGCCCTGCGCCTTGATGAGGAGGAAGGCGGGGATGGCGAGGACGATCATGGCGACGGCCCCGCCCGCGTACAGGGGGCGCCTGCCGATGTGGTCGCTGAGGCGTCCGAAAAAGGTGATGAGGAGGACGATCCACCCCATGCCGATGAGGACCAGGATGTCCGCCGAGGTGCTGGAGCGGTCGAGCGTCTCCGTCTGATAGGTCGGCAGATAACCGGTGACCATGTAGTTCGTGACGTTGTAGAGCAGGACCAGGCCCATGCACACCAACAGGGGGCGCCAGTGTTCGCGGACGATGGTCTTGAACTCACTGCCGACCGAGTCCTGGGCGAGACCTTTCTCGTGTTCGTCGAGCTGTTGCTGGAACGCGGGGGATTCCTCCAGCTTCAGCCGCATGTACAGGCCGATGACACCGAGCGGTCCGGCGATCAGGAACGGCAGGCGCCAGCCCCAGGACAGCATCTGGTCGTCCGTGAGAGCCACGTTCAATACGGTGACCAGCGCGGATCCCAGGGCGTAGCCGACGAAGGTGCCGAAGTCGAGCCAGCTGGAGAGGAAGCCGCGCCGGCGGTCCGGTGAGTACTCGGCGACGAAGGTGGTGGCACCGCCGTATTCGCCACCGGTCGAGAAGCCCTGCACCATTCGGGCGACGAGCAGAAGAATGGGAGCGGCGATACCGATCGTCTCGAAACTCGGGATGAGGCCGATCGAGAACGTTCCGGCCGCCATCATGATCATGGTGGTGGCGAGCACCTTCTGCCGCCCGATGCGGTCACCGAGCGGGCCGAACACCAGGCCACCGAGCGGTCGCACCACGAACGCGGCAGCAAATGTGGCGAAGGACGAGATCAGCTGGGCGCCCGGGGAGGCGCCGGGGAAGAAGACCTTGCCGATGGTGGCGGCGAGGTAGCTGTAGACACCGAAGTCGAACCACTCCATGCAGTTGCCGAGCGCCGATGCGCTGACAGCCCGCTTGAGCAGTGGTTTCTCGACGACCTGGACGTCCTGCTTGCGATAGGCCCGCTTGGTGCGCCGCAGCCGGCGAGCCAGCTCCTCTCGCACATGCCGGGGCATGTCCGCGACGGACTCCGGCATACGCCTGCGGCCGCTGGTGGTCGGGCCGTCGGAAGGTGTGTGGGCCACGTGCCGATGCCACCTCTCGCTGTCGTCCTCTTCTCTGCTCGTCAGGGCCGAGTCTCCGCATATAGATCACTCGGCGCATGTCGAGGACGACTTCCCGGCACATGCTTCGGCACACCATTTCGCAGCACATCCGAGGGGGCAGTGAGGTGAGCGCGCCCGGGGCGGCCGGTCCCGCCCCGGGCGCGCGCGGCGCCGTCTCACCGACGACGCCGTTTCCGGCTCAGCAGCTCAGATTCGCGCCCGGGTCGACGCCGAGGATCTGGCTGAACTTCTTGTAGTTGTCGATACGGCTCTGCACCTGGCCGGGGTTGGCCCCGTTGCACTCGAGGGTGCCGTTGATGCTGCGGATGGTCTCGCCGAATCCGGCCCCGTTGACCATGGCGTTGTGCGGGGTCATGGTGCCGGGACCGCTCTGCGTGTTCCAGTACCACAGGCCGGTCTTCCAGGCGACGGCCGCGTCGTTCTGCACGAGGTCGGGGTTGTGGAGCAGATCGATGCCGAGCGCGTCGCCCGCGGACTTGTAGTTGAAGTTCCAGCTGAGCTGGATCGGGCCGCGTCCGTAGTACTTGTCGGTACCAGCAGGGCAGCCGTACGACTGCGAACTGTCGCAGTAGTGCGGGTAGTTGGCGGTGTTCTGCTCGACGACATACACCAGGCCGCCGGTTTCATGGCTCACGTTCGCGAGGAAGGCCGCGGCCTCCTGCTTGCGGACGGTGTCGCTGCCCGTCCCGGTGAACCCCGGGTAGGCGCTGAGCGCGGCGGTCAGGCCTTCGTACGTGTAGAAGGAGTTCCGGCCCGGGAACATCTGGTCGAACTGGCTCTGGCTGACGACGAAGTCGGCCTGCGCGCCCACCTTTTCGGCGGACGCGGGGCCGGCCAGGGTCAGTGTCCCGAGGGCGGCGGCGGATGCGGTTGCGGTCAGCAGGCTGAGCTTGCGGAGGCGCATGGCGAAGCACTCCGATCGAGGGGGAGTGGTGGGGGGTGGGGGGTGCGGCGCCGCGGGCCGTGACGGGCCGGGGCCCGCCGTGGGAGGAAGACCCGCGGCGCCGCCGTACCGAAGTGCTGGGTCAGCCGCCCACGTTCACGTCGATGCAGGCGTAGAAGGCGTTCGACGTGTCGGCGATGTTCCAGACGGCCAGGACCTTTTGATGACCTGTCAGGGAGCCGAAGTCGACCTGGTGGGTGACCGTCGCGCCCGGCTTGGCGCCGTTGTCGTTGAACTCGGCGATCTCCTGGCCGCCGACGAAGTACTGCCAGGTGCTGGTGGCGTGCTGCGCCGTCAGCTTCCATTCGAAGGCGGCATTGCGGTTCACCGGAGTGGCGACCCAGCCCTTGGAGTCGTCGTCGAGTTCGGCGAACCGGCTGTTGCCGCCGCTGCAACTCTTCAGGCCCTTGGGGCCTTCGACGCTCTGCGGTTCGTAGGTGATGTCACCGCAGGAGACGGTGCCTTCGGCACACTGCGCCTGCCGGCTGGGCGGGCTGGAGATGTAGCCGTGGGCGCTCGCCGAACCGGCGGGAAGGCTGACGGCGATGACGGGGGCCAGGGCCGCGCCGATGAGCGCGGCGGTCTTCCTTCTGGCGTTCATGCGTACTCCTTCACTTCAGGTCTTCCCGGAGGCGTGCGTGAAGTGGGGGCGCACGCTCGGGTCGGCCTCTCGAGGGTGGGGCCAAGAGGCGCGAAGGGGGCAGGAGGGGGTTCACCCGACGCGTGGCGCGGGTGAACTCCCTTGAGCAGAACGGCCGTTGCTTGGACTAGACCATACAAGTGGTGGTGGGCGTGTCAAGGTCCTCGTGAGGAATCCGGGGTTCGTGGTGGACGGCCGGACCGGCCGCGGGGCGTGTGCGGCGCCGACTCCGTGGTAACCGGCGGTACATGGAACCTGAATCGCGCACGCGGCGGTACTCGTGGGGCCGGCGGCTGGTCCGCGCCTTCGTCATGGCGGTCGGCTTCGTCTGCATGGTGGCCTTCGCCGTCGCCCTGGCGAAGGCCACCCTCGTTCCTTCACCCGTGTCGGAGTCGCTGACGCACACCAACCTGCACCCGGGCAGTTCGATCGGCCTGTACTTCGACCAGCCCGACTGGCGCGACACGATCAAGCAGGTCGGCGGGAACGTCGTCCTCGGAGTGCCGTTCGGGGTCCTGCTGCCGGTGCTCTTCCCGCGCACCCGGGGCTTCGTCCGGGTGGTGCTCATGACGGCGTTCGTGATGCTGACCGTCGAGATCGCTCAGGGGCTGCTGGTCACCGGCCGGGCGTTCGACATCGATGACGTGATCCTCAACGCGGCGGGCGCCTTTGTCGGGTACCTCTTCATGGGGCGCAGGCTCGGCCGGGCGTTGCACCCGCGCCGTGACCACTGGTGGCGCCCACGCACCCGAGCGGCCGACGGGCCGGATCGGGCGGCGGCCGCCAGGAAGAAGAACGCGTCAAGGCTTCCCGGCAAGGGGCCGTCCGAACTGCTGCGGCTCAAGCGCCACTGATCACACCGAAGGGCTCCACGGATGTGCTGAGCACGATCAAGGAGTGGTCAGCGGGAAGAGCATGCACGTGCTGGTCGCGTGGGCCAGTACGCGGTCCGTCGCGTCGACCAACTGGGCCTGTGCGAGGGCGGTTTGGCGCCCACTGTGCACCACCGTGCCGATGGCGCGGACGCGACCGGTGTCCACGGTGATCCGGCGCAGGAACTTCACGTTCAGGTCGAGCGAGGTGTAGCCCATGCCCGGCGGCAGGGTCGAATGGACCGCGCAGCCGGCCGCCGAGTCGAGCAGCGTCGCGTAGATCCCGCCGTGCACGCTGCCGATGGGGTTGTAGTGCTCCTCGCCGGGGACCAGCGAGAACACGACGTGTCCCTTTTCCGCCTCGTCCAGGCTGAAGCCGACGGTGGCGCTCACGGGTGCCGCGGGGAGGCGCCCGGCTTGCAGCTCGCGCAGCAGGTCCAGCCCCGAGGTGTGGCCGACGGACGCGGCCAGGAGCGTGGGGTCCTCCCACTCGTACGTACGCGTTCGTCCCACAGTCCCGCTCCTCGTCATCTGGCTTCGAAATCAGAAGTTAGCGCCGTGGTCTCTGGCTGTCAATCATGAAGTCAGGCTCCTAAGATGACGGGATGGAGTGGCTTGAGACGAGCACGGAGAATTGTCCGGTCCAGCTCACCCTCGGAGTCGTGGGCGAGAAGTGGACCCTGCTGATCCTGCGTGACGCCTTCAACGGGGTCCGTCGTTTCGATGACTTCCGCCGCCATATCGGCCTGTCGGAGGCCGTCCTCAGCGACCGTCTGCGGAAGCTGACCGCGGCGGGCATCCTCAGGGCCACGCCGTACCAACAGCCGGGGAGTCGCGCGCGCAACGAGTACCGGGTGACGCGCAAGGGCTGGGACCTGTGGCCGGTCCTGGTAGCCCTGAAGCAGTGGGGGGAGGCGCACCTGGGCGACGAACCGTCACCGGTGCTCGACCTGCGGCACGAGGGGTGCGGAGCCCCGATACGTGTGGTGGCCGAGTGCGAGCAGGGGCACACCGCACTGACACCCGGCGAGGCCGTCGCCAGGCCGGGGCCGGGGGCGCGCATGCGCGCGAATCAGCCGACGCGCGACGTGCGCGGTGCCTGACGGAAGACGGAAAGAGTTCCATGACTGCAAGCAGTACTCCCACCGCTGGCGTCGAGGAGACGATCCGCTCCCTGGAGGACGCCAGGTACGAGGCGGTGATCGCGGGAGACCTCGAAGCCTTCACCGCGCTCGCGCACCCCGAGCTCGCCTACACCCACTCCAACGCGGTGGTGGACACCCGGGACTCGTACCTGGACAAGCTCCGGGCGGGTTTCTACGTGTACCACCGCATCGAACACCCGGTGGACCGGATCGTCGTCACCGGAGACACCGCCGTAGTGGTGGGGGAGATGCACGCCGACCTCACCGCGGGTGGCGTGCGCAAGACGCTGGCGAACCGGTCCCTGGCCGTATGGGTGCGCGAGAGCGACCGCTGGCTCCTGCTCGCCTACCAGCCCACCGTCCTGCCCCAGGAGGCGTGAGGCACACCTTGCCGCCGGGGCCGGGACGGCCGCTATCCCAGCCACTTCCCCTCGCGCATGATGATCCGCCCGCGCAGTTCCGGCTCGCCGCGCCAGGCGCGTACCGTCCGAGGGACCACGCGTACGTACACAAAGGAGCCCTTTTCCGAGCGGGGGTCCCAACCGAACTTCTCGGCGAACGCCGCCGCCGCGTCCTCGGGCACCTCCTGGTCCGGGAAGCACTCCGCCTCGCCCTGGACGAGCAGCACGTCGAAGGTGTCCGGCAGCGACAGGTGCACGCGCGGCTCCTCGCGGACGTTGCGCACGGTCGCGGACGCGGCGCTGGTGCACATCCACGCCGCGCGCCCGTCCCACACGAACCACAGCGGCACCTGGTGCGGTCCGTGCTCGGGGTGAGCCGTCGACACCCATACGTCCCGTTCGGTGGCGAGCCGCTCCAGAGCGTCGCGCATGCGCTCCGCTGTCGGGCGGCGAGCGATTCCCCTGGTCTCCATGAGGGCCGACCCTAGCCAAGCAGGCACGAAGCGCACCTCAGGCGCAGGACCTACTCCCAGCGACCGAGGCACACACACCTGTGCCCCCGGATCGATGGAACCGGGGGCACAGGCGGTGGGGCGGTGTTCAGAGCCCCATGGAGGCCCGGAACTCATCGAACGAGACCTTCCGGTCACCGTCGCTGTCGATGGTGTCGATGAGGTCCTGCGCGGCCTCTGCGGTGACGCCCGTGTCGCCGAGCTCCGCGACGACCTGCCGGTACTCTTCGGCAGTCAACTGCCCGTCCCCGTCGACGTCGTACCGGTCGAAGACCTTCCGCGCCGCGGCTGCCATGTCGACCACTTGATCCCCATTTCCTTGCTGTTTCAAGACCGCCCCCACTCTAGGACCTCCGAGCCCCCGCTCCCGCACCGCCCACCGCAGCCGGCTGACAGCAAGCGGCCCAGGTAATGCGGGAAATCCCCGACTCCGCACCGGGATTCCCGGGATGGCTGGGGGAGTTGGGCGTGGATAGCCTCTGAACTCGTTTGGCCAGCTCCATCTCGTGCCGGGCACCACCCCACCCAGACCCGATGAGGCGCCGTCCCATGACCGAGCAATCGCAGCTGTCCGAAATCAACCTTGGACCCGAACCCGCACCTCACATGTCCGAGCGGTACAAGAGCTACATCGTCGGCATCTGCACGGCCGCCTACGTCCTGTCCTTCGTGGACCGCCAGGCCCTGTCGCTGATGATCGAGCCCATCCAGCGCGATCTCAGCCTGACGGACACGCAGTTCAGTCTGCTGAGCGGGCTCGCCTTCTCCGTTCTGTACTCGGTGATGGGGCTGCCCATCGCGGCGCTCGCCGACCGCCGTTCGCGTCCCGTGATCATCTCCATCGGCATCGCGCTGTGGAGCCTGGCCACCGCGCTCTCCGGGCTGAGCAAGGGGTTCGCCCACATGTTCCTGGCCCGGGTCGGGGTGGGTGTCGGCGAGGCGTCGCTGACCCCGTCCGCGTACTCGATGTTCAGCGACATGTTCCCGAAGAGCAGGCTGGGCCGGGCGGCCGGGATCTACTCGCTGGGCTCGTTCATCGGCGGCAGCGCCGCGTTCTTCATCGGCGGGTACGTCATCGGGCTGCTCAAGGACGTCGACAGCGTGGCCGTCCCGCTCGTGGGACACGTGTACGCCTGGCAGTTGACGTTCTTCATCATCGGCCTGCCCGGACTGCTCGTCGCGCTGGTGTTCCTGCTGACGGTCCGGGACCCGGTGCGGCGCGGACTCGCGCGGGACGCCGACGGCGCCGTACGGAAGGTGGCCATGCGTGATGTGTTCACCTTCCTGCGCAGCCACGCACGCACGTTCATCTGCCACTACGCCGGCTTCTCCTGCTACGCGATGGTGCTGCTCGGCCTCATGGCCTGGGTGCCGGCCTTCTACATGCGCGCGTTCGGGCTGAGCCCGACCGAGGTCGGCTATGTGTTGGGCGGCGTCGTCCTGCTGGCCAACGGCTCCGGAGTGCTCTTCGGCGGGTGGCTGGTCGACCGGCTCACCAAGCTCGGACACCCGGACGGGGCGATGCGCGCCGGAGTCATCGGCGCGATCGGCATGCTCGTCCCGGTCGTCGTCTTCCCGCACGTACGGCCCCTGTGGCTGTCGCTGGCACTGCTCGCGGTCACGATGTTCTTCGCCTCGTTCCCGATGCCTGCGTCCACCGCCGCGATGCAGGTGCTCAGCCCGAACCAGATGCGCGCCCAGGTGTCCGCCGTCTTCCTGCTCATCTCGAACCTGACCGCGGTCGGCCTGGGCACGACGTTGGTCGCGCTGGTCACCGACGAGCTGCTCGGATCGAGTCAGCGCATCGGCACGTCCCTGTCGCTCGTGTACGGCGTCGCGTCGGTCGGCAGCATCGTGCTGCTGTGGCGCGGCTGCGCACACTTCCGCCGCAGCCTCGCACGCGAGGAACGGATCGCCGCGGGGCAACCGAACATCGCCTCCTAGCCAGACCCCGCATGACCCCGCTTCGTACGCTCAACTGAAGGGAACGGGACCACTCATGGACATCACCATCCTCGGCGGCGGACACGGATGCTACGCCGCGGCGGCGGAACTCGCGGAGAACGGCCACACCGTGCGCTGGTGGCGGCGGGACACCAAGGCCCTGGACGCGCTCCGCGACCTCGGCGCCCTCGGCGTCCGCGACCATCGCGGCAGCAGGAACGTACCGGTGAGCGACACCGCCCGCGCCGGAGCCATCCACCCCGTCGCGGACCTCGCGGAGGCCGTACGCGGCGCGCGGCTCGTCGTCGTCCCGCTGCCGGCCACCGTGCACGAGGACCTGGCGGCCCGGGTGGCACCGCTGCTCCAGGACGGCCAGGTGGTGTTCCTGCCGCCGGGCACCTTCGGCACGGTGCTCTTCGCGAAGGCGATGGCCGAGGCGGGCAACACGGCGGACGTCGCGCTCGCCGAGACCGGGACGCTGCCCTACCTGGCGCGTACCCACGGACCGACCGAGGTGGTGGTGAGCGGGTACGCGACGCGCCTGCCCACCGGCGTCCTCCCGGCCCGCTCGTCCGACGCCGCGTTCCGCGTGCTGCGGGAGGCCTATCCGTCGGTCGAGGCGGTCGAGGACAGCCTCAGCGGCGCGCTCATGAACGCGGGGCCGGTGATCCATCCGCCGCTCATCCTCATGAACGCCGGTCCGCTGGAGCACAGTTCGGCCTGGGACATCCACAACGAAGGAACGCAGCCGTCGATCCGCCGGGTCACCGACGCCCTGGACGCCGAACGCATCGCGGTCCGCGAGGCCCTCGGGTACGCGGCCCCGCACTTCCCGCTCGCCGACCACTACGCGGCGGACGGCGACGAGTGGATGTACGGCCGCGCGGCCCACGAACGGCTCACCGACAGCGGCGACTGGCGGGAGAAGATCGACCTGCTCGACCACCGCTACATGCTGGAGGACACCCGCCTCGGCCTGTCGTTCCTGGTGTCGGTGGGGCGCTGGGCCGACGTCCCCACGCCGGTCGCGCAGGGCCTGTTGAGCGTGGCGTCCGCCGTCACCGGCAAGGACCTGTACGCCGAGGGCCGCACGCTGGAGTCCCTCGACCTGGCCCACCTCTCCCGTCCCGAACTGACCAAGCTGCTTCACGAAGGGTTGCCGGCATGACGGACACGGAACGTACCGGGGCGGCGCAGCGCATCGACGTGGTGGTGGTCGGTGCCGGGCGCATGGGGCAGGGCATCGCCCGCGCCTTCCTGGCCGCGGGCATGGATGTCACCCTCGCGGACGTCAAGGAGACGGACGAGGACCGCGTGCGCTACCGGAAGGCGGCCGAGCAGCAGGTGATTGAGCGCCTGCGGCCCACCGGTTCCGACAGCGACCAGGTGCCTCAACTCGTCGTCTGCGACCGGGAGTCCGCGCAGTCCCGACTCGCCACCGCGGACGTGGTGTTCGAGGCCGTGCCCGAGGTCATCGAGGTCAAGCGGTCCATCCTGTCCTGGGTCGACGCGCACGTGGCGGGCGACGCGGTCATCGCGTCGACGACATCGACCTTCCTCGTCACCGAGATCGCCGACCTGGTCGAGGACCCGAGCCGCGTCCTGAACGCGCACTGGCTGAACCCCGCCGACCTCATGCCCCTCGTCGAGGTCAGCCGCAGCGACCGTACCGACCCCGCGCAGGTGGAGCGGATGACCGAACTGCTCCGCCGCATCGGGAAGATACCGGTCGTCTGCGGTCCCGCGGCCGGCTATATCGTGCCCCGGCTCCAGGCCCTCGTCATGAACGAGGCCGCCCGCATGGTCGAGGAGGGCGTCGCGACGGCCACCGACATCGACCTGGCCGTCCGCGCCGGCCTCGGCACGCGCTTCTCCGTGCTGGGCCCGCTCGAATTCATCGACTGGGGCGGCGGCGACATCCTCTACTACGCCTCCCGCTACTTGACCGCTCAGCTCGGCGACCGGTTCCGCGCGCCCGCCGTGGTCGAGGACAACATGGCGAACCGCCGCCGCGGCCTCCAGGACCACACCGGCTTCTACGAGTACGACCCCGAGAGCACCGCCGCGTACCAGGCGGGCCGCATAAGGGAGTTCGAGGAGCTGCTGCGGTTGCGCGGCCCCGAACTCCGCGCGGACCCCGTGCTGTCGGAGCGGCCGGCGCCGCCTCCGGAAAGCGACCGGTGAGGGGGGCCCGGACAGGGGGCGATAGGTTGGTGTCCCATGGAACTTTGGGGAGCGCGCCTCTACGGGAACCCTTGCCGGGACTGCGAGTTCGACTGGTCGTTGACGCCACGCGAAGCCATCGCGCAGATCGGCTACGTGCCCGCGCGGTACGCGGCACTGGTGAAGGGGCGTCGGGGCGATGAACGGCATCCGGAGCTCGACTGGAACGTCGCGGCCTACGTCAGTCACGTCACCGACAATCTGCGCAACTGGGCCGAGCGGCTGGCCGGGGCGCGGCTGACCGGCGCGCGCCAGGTCCCCGGCTATGACCAGGACCTTCTGGCGCAGGCCCGTTTCTACAACGACGTTCCCCTCGCGGGCGCGTTGTGGTCGTTGCGGCGCGCGGCCGACGCCTGGGTGGACTCGGTGTCCGCCGCGCTGGCCGAGCACGTGGTGCTTGAGCACGCGGACCGTGGGGTGCAGCGGGCCGAGGACGTGGCCCGCAACAATGCGCACGATGCCGCCCACCACGCCTGGGACATCGAGCGGATCCTGGCGCACGCCGATCGGTCGACCGCGCTCTGATCCGCCACAGGGGAAGGCGCTCAGTCGGTGGACGGCTTCCCCCGGCCCGGCGCCGCGGTTGTCCTCGCTGCCTCGGCCTCCGCCTTCGCGTTGTTCACCGCGGCGGCGGCCTGCTTGGCGACCTCGTCGGCCGCCGCCGCGGCCGTGATCTTCGGGCCCGGCTCGATCTCCGGGGTTCCGGTGTCGTCCGCGGTCTCGTCGGAGGCGGCGTCGTCGGAGCCGGGCCCCTCGGACTGCACGTTCTTGGGCAGCCCCATCGTCGAGCGGTCGCCGAAGGCGCTGGAGACCGAGCGAACCGCCTCGGTCAGCTCTCCCGGGATCACCCAGAACGTGTTGTTCTCGCTCTTGGCCAGGTGCGGCAGCGTTTCGAGGTACTTGTAGGCCAGGATCTTCGGGTCGGCGTTGTTGCGATGGACGGCTTGGAAGACGCGCTCGACCGCCTTCGCCTCGCCGTCCGCCCGCAGGATCATGGCCTGCTGCGTGCCCTGTGCCTCCAGGATGTCCTTCTGCTTCGTGCCCTCCGCGGTGAGGATCTTGGCCTGTCGTTCCCCTTCGGCGTGCAGGATGGCCGCGCGCTTGTCGCGCTCGGCCCGCATCTGCTTCTCCATCGCCTCTTTGATCGTGTTCGGCGGGTCGATGGCCTTGATCTCGACGCGGTTGACGCGGATGCCCCACTTGCCGGTGGCGTCGTCGAGGACGGTGCGAAGGCGGGTGTTGATCTCCTCGCGGGAGGTGAGTGTCTCCTCCAGGTCCATGCTGCCGATGACGTTGCGCAGCGTGGTCACGGTGAGCTGATCGATGGCCTGGAGGTAGTCGGCGACCTCGTAGGCCGCCGACCGTGGGTCGGTGATCTGGTAGTAGAGGACGGTGTCGATGTTCACCACGAGGTTGTCCTCGGTGATGACCGGCCTGGGGTCGGACGAGTACACCTGCTCGCGCACGTCCAGCTTGGTGTTGACCCGGTCGGCCACCGGAACCACGAGGTTCAGGCCGGGCTGCAGCGTGCGGCGATAGCGGCCGAACCGTTCGATGTTGTAGCGGCGGGCCTGCGGGACGATCCGCACGGAGGTGGCCACGAGAAAGATGACGACGATGACCGCCACCAGAATCGGGATGAGAATTGCGTCCACGCTTCCTCCGTTGCTGGATCTTCAGCTGGGCAGTTCAGGGAAGTTCAGGGAAGTTCAGGCAGTTCAGGGCAGGAGCTCTCGGGGGTAGACGACCGCTGTCGCGCCTTCGATCTCCATGACATCGACCAGCGCCCCTACGGGGATCACCTGGCTCTCGTCGAGGGTGCGAGCGGACCATTCCTCCCCGGACAGCTTGATCAGGCCGCGGGTCGCGGTGACCTCCTGCATGACTTCGGCGCGCTTGCCGATCAACGCATCGCTGCCGTCACGGGTGAGCGGTGTCTGCGCCAGATGGCGCATGACGACAGGTCGTACGAGGACGAGGCCCGCTGCCGCCGTCACCCCGAGCGCCACGAGCTGGCCGAGCAGGCCGACGCCCACGCCGGCGACCACCGCGGTCACCAGGGCCGCGCTCGCGAACAGCCCGAAGACCAGTGTCAGCGTCAAGAATTCCGCGGCGCCCAGCCCCGCGGCGACTAGCAGCCAGACGTACCACGGCATGGCGATCAGCCTCCCTCGGGCGACCTCTGGTCAAAGTTACCGCGTGGAACACCGGACAGAACAGACGTAACCGGCGTGCTTCTGGCGTGTCAGATCGCGTGTTCGGTGAACCGGCCGCAGGACCGGAACCCCAGACGCCGGTACACGGGCTCGCCGTCGGTGGATGCCTGAAGGACCGCGATGCGGTGGTTCTGGTCGCGGGCCGTGTGGAGCGCGGCGAGGGTGATGGCGCCGCCGTAGCCGCGCCGGCGGTGGGCGGAGAGCGTTGTGATGTTGTAGATCCCGGCGACCCCCGCGTGGTGGAACACCTCGGCCGAGCAGACCGGACGGCCGTCCACGTAGCCGACGAGGTAGTGGGCCGGGCGGTGCGCGTCGAGGGCCTGCGGAGTGGTCTGAGCGAAGAAGCGGCGGACCGTGTCGGCGGGCGGATCCCAATTCGCGGCGAGAACGGTGGCGTAGTCGGCGAGCTGCTCGGGTGTGGCCACCGGCTTGATGTCCAGTTCCGGGGCGGCGGGCTGCGGCAGGGTGTCGTCCAGCTCGGCCCACATCGCCGCCTCGTGCTCGGTTGCCGGCAGGCCGGCCGGCCGCCGTCAGGCGGGCGCTGAGGTCCGGTGGCGTCGAGGCGGGCCCGACCCACCAGGAGAACGGGCGTCCGGTGTGGGCCAGCGTCTGGTGCGTCTCGGCGATGCGTGCTGTAGCGGTGCCGTCGGTGAAGCGGGCCGCGGCGACGATGTTGAAGGTGTCGTCGTCCAGGCCGCTGTCGGCGACCAGGAGGTCCTCCGTCTCCGTGACGGTCGCACCGACCATGCCGCGATGCAGATGGCAGGCGTGCTCCGCGAGATACCGCTCCATCCTGTCCGTCAGGTCCGGGTGGCTGAGGAGATGATCGTTCACGACGAATGATCCCAGCAGGGTCGGGCGCGGATTGCACGTCATATTGCGGCCTCACCTACGGCCGCCGCCCGTCGCCCGGTTCCAACGCCGGTGCGGAGACGCCGAGATGGGACCGGCACTGCGGGCGGGGCGCGTCCTCCAGTCGCGGGCGCACCGCCCGTGGCCGGATGAAGGCGGCCGCCGTGGTGGCGCCCAGCACGAACAGCACGGCGCAGCCGACCGCCGCCCGGTGGAACGACGTGTCCACGGCCTCGGGACGCGTATAGGCGTCGCCCGACAGGCCGACGGCGAGCGGCAGCGCGGCGACCACCAGCAACTGGGCGACCCGCGCCGCCGTGTTGTTGACACCGCTGGCGAGACCGGCGTGCTCCGGTTCCACCGACGCGAGGACCGTCGTCGTCAGCGGGGCCACGAAGAGGCTCATGCCGAGCCCGAGGACGGCGACCGCGGGCAGCACATCGGCCGCGTACGACGATCCCGGACCGATCCGCAGCATCAGCAGCACCCCGACCGCGGCGACGACGGGCCCCACGACCAGCGGCGGCGTCGGTCCGACCCGGCGCGCCAGATCGCCGGCCCTGGGGGAGAGCAGCAGCATCAGCGCGGTAACCGGCAGCGTGGCCACTCCCGCCTCCAACGCGTCGTAGCCCAGCGCGATTTGAAGCTGGACGGGCAGCATGAACAGGATGCCGCCGATCCCCGCGTACAGGCACAGCGTCATCCCGTTCGCGGCGCTGAACAGGCGCGAGCGGAACAGTGACGGCGGCAGCATCGGCGCGGCCCGCCGCCGCTCCACGACCACGAAGGCGACACCGGCGAGGACACCGACGAGCGCGGCGATGCCGGTCGCCGCGGAGAACGCGCCGCCCGACGACCCGATCAGCGCGTAACTCACCCCGGCCAGACACACCGCCGCGAGCACGGCGCCGACCTGGTCGAACGGGGCGTCCGCGGCCGCGGTGTCCCGGCTCTCGGGGACGTGGCGCACGGCGATGGCCAGCACGACGGCGGCGATCGGCACGTTGATGAGAAAGATCCACCGCCACCCGGGCCCATCGATCAGCCACCCACCGAGAAACGGCCCGAGAGCGCCCGCCACGCCGGTCAGCCCCGACCAGGCGCCCACCGCCCGGGCCTGGTCGTCGGGATGGAACACCGACCGCACCAACGCCAGCGATCCGGGCGTCAGCAGCGCCCCGCCGACCCCCTGCAGTGCCCGCGCGGCGATGAGGGTTCCCTCGTTCGGAGCGAGTCCGCAGGCCGCGGAGGCGACCGCGAACCATGCCACGCCCAGCACGAGCGCCCGCCGCCGCCCGATCCGGTCGCCCATCGCGCCGCCCCACAGGAGCAGCGCGGACAGCGTCAGCATGTAGGCGTTGACGACCCATTGCAGTGCGGACAGGGAGGCGCCGAGGTCGCGTCCCATGGTCGGGAGGGCGACATTGACGACCGTCCCGTCGAGCATGGCCATGCCCGAGGCCAGCACCACACACGCGAGGATCCACCGCCCGCGCGCCGAGGAGAGTCGGATGCCGGGGGCGGCGTCGGGAGTGGGGCGGTCCTTCGCTGCCATCGGGCACATTCTCCCGGAGCCCCCGTACGTACGCGACCGTCCGAACCGGTCCGGGCGCGGCATGCCTGCTCAGGCGGGGAGACGGGCGCGCTGTTAGTTTTGTCCTGAAATTCGAGAAATGCGGTGGCCGTATCCGCTGGAGACATGGGAACAGGAGCGTGGCGTAACCCATGGCCAGGACGCGTCGACTGATCCTCAGCTCGCCCTCCGAGGTCTGGGCGCTGCTCTCGGACGGATACCGCTACGGGGAGTGGGTGACGGGAACCCAGCAGGTGCTCGACGTCGACCCCGCCTGGCCGGATGTCGGTGCCGCCCTGAAGGTGCGGGTCGGCTTCGGCCCGCTGACCCTCGACGACACCAGCACGGTCCGGATCTGCGAGCCGGGGCAACGTCTCGAACTCGAGGCGAAGGCAGACCCGTTCGGCGCCGCCCGCATCGCGATGAAACTCATCCCGTGGGCCGAACACACCCTCATCGTCCTCGACTGGCACCCTCTCAGGGGCCCGGGCACGCGGATGCACGGGCTCCCGGTCGACTACCTCGTCGCGGTCCGCAACGGAATGATGCTGACGAAGCTGGCGCGGATCGCGCTGGAGGAACACGCGAACGCGCCACGCGCCGCCCGCTAGGGCCTGTCGTCAAACTCCCGTCGTCGCCCGAAGGGCGGCGCCGCGGCGTCTGGTGCGTGCGATCGCCAGGCGCCGGAAGGTCCTAGTAGCGGAGCTACTCGGACTTTTCGGCAACGCCGCGAGCGCGCGTGCCAGACGCCGCGGCGCAGACGGGAGTTTGACGACAGGCCCTAGGCCG